>CADCPV010000235.1 GCA_902803345.1 uncultured Eubacteriales bacterium
CTGAACTACCTGAACCATGCAAAAATGCAGGGGCAGGAAGTATCGGACGCGGACCTTGCGGCCTCCTTCCAGAAGGCGGTTGTCGACGTGCTGACCGAGAAATCCGTTGCGCTGATCCGGGAGAAGCACTTTGAGAAATTTGCAATCGCGGGCGGCGTCGCCAGTAATTCCGCGCTTCGGGAAAGCATCCGCCTGGCCTGTGAAAAGGAAGGCGTGCGCTTTTATTCGCCGTCACCCATATTCTGTACGGACAATGCGGCGATGATTGCATGCGCCGGTTATTATGAATACCTGAACGGTGCGCGTGCGGGGCTTTCCCTGAACGCGGTGCCGAATCTGAAACTTGGAGAAAGATAAACACATGGAAGCAATTGCAAACTGGTATGAAAACACACTCGGCTCCTGGATGCCGAAACAGATCTTTGTATTTCTGGTATCAATGATTCCGCTGATCGAACTTCGCGGCGGCCTGGTCATCGCAAGGCTTCTTGATATGCCTTTCTGGCAGGCAAACCTGTTCTGCATCATCGGGAACATTATCCCGATTCCCTTCATCCTGCTGTTTATCCGGAAAATCTTCGAGTTCATGAAGAAGCACAATATCCTGAAGAAAATGGTGCTGAAACTGGAAGCGCGCGCAGAAAAAAAGAATAAGGCCGCGGAGCGCGGAGAGTTCGCTTTTCTTCTGACCTTTGTCGGAATCCCGCTTCCGGGCACCGGTGCCTGGACCGGGTCCCTGATCGCCTCACTGATGCAGTACAACATCAAAAAGGCGTCGATTGCGATTTTCCTCGGGATCCTGATGGCGGCGGCGATTATCGACATCCTGGCCTATGCCATTCCGGGGTTGATCCTGTAGTCGAAAGAGGGGAAAGATCATGCAGAAGGTTCAGGCGCTGATTCTGGCGGCCGGAAAGGGCCGGAGAATGCAGACGGATACACACAAGCAGTTCCTGACTTTTCGGGGCGAGGCGCTTTTCTTAAGAAGCGTCCGGGTATTTCTGTCCGCAGGAATTCCGGTGACGGTCGTGACCGGGGAAGAGGATATCCCGGAGGTGCAGCGGATCTTGTCGGAAGCGGACCTTTCTGCGGAACAGGGCAGCCTGCCTTTCCCCGATGTGATTGCGGGCGGTTCGGAGCGGTATCTGTCATCGTGGAATGGCCTTCGATATCTCGGAGAAACAGACCCGCCTGAAATCGTCATGATCCACGATGCGGCACGGCCTTTTGTATCAATGGAGATTATCGATGCGGCGCTCGATAGCGTCAAGAAGTTCAGGACTGCGGTCACAGCCGTCCCGAGCAAGGATACCGTCAAGATCGCAGATTCAGAGGGCTTTGTGACGGATACGCCTGACCGGAAAACAGTCTATATCATCCAGACACCGCAGGCTTTTACTTTTTCTGAAATCCTCGAAGCCTATGAGAAACTCCTGAATTCCGGGCAGGATCTGTCCGGCATCACGGATGACGCTTCGGTGATGGAACGCTTCGGAAAGCGGCATGTGCATCTCTCCCGGGGCAGCTACCAGAATATTAAAATCACAACACCGGAGGACCTGAAGTTTCTGGATTAACCGGATGAGTTCACGATAGACAGGAGGATGGGACATGCTGAAAAAATTCATCTCTTACTACAGACCGGAACGTAAAATCTTCGTGCTCGACATGCTGGCGTCTTTGATGGTCTCGATTCTCGGACTGACCTTCCCGATCATGACGCGGCGCATGCTGAACACCTATATTCCGGACCGGAACATCCGGATGATTATCTTTGCAGCGGTGATCGTTCTTTTTATGTACGCACTCCGCGCTCTCCTGCAGTTCTTTATCCAGTATCAGGGCCATATGATGGGCACGCGGATTCAGGCCCAGATGCGAAGAGACATGTTTGACCATCTGGAGACCCTGCCCTATAAATACTACGACAATAACGAGACCGGCAAGATCATGTCCCGCATGACGAACGACCTGCAGGAAATCTCAGAGCTTGCGCACCACGGACCGGAGAACCTGATCATTTCGACAATTACGATCGTGCTGTCCCTGATCTACCTCTGCACAATCAATGTCTGGCTGACGATTCTCGTCTTTTCCTGCGTCCCGATCCTGTTCCTGATCACGCTGGTGATGCAGAAGAAAATGCGCCAGGCTTTTGCGGAGAGCCGCAAAGCGATCGCGCAGATCAACGCTTCCGTCGAATCGAGCGTCCAGGGCATCCGGGTGACCAAGGCCTACAACAACGCTGACAAAGAGCGCGAAAAGTTCGAGGCCGGAAACGAGCGCTACATCGAAGCACGCCGTCTCGGATTCAAGGCAATGGGGCAGTTCGGCTCCTCCACGCAGTTTGTGACGAGCCTTTTCAATATCGTGGTGCTTCTTGGAGGAGGACTCTTCATGTACGCCGGAAAGATCGATTTTGCGGATTATTCGGCTTTCTTCCTTTCCGTCAATCTGTTCATTAACCCGGTCACGACCCTGATCAACTTCATGGAGCAGTACCAGAACGGCGTCACGGGCTTCGAGCGCTTCATTGAGATCCTGAACGAAAAACCGGAGACGGACGATGAGCAGGCAGAAGACGCGGGCGTACTGCGGGGCGAGATCGAATTCCGGGACGTTTCCTACAGCTATGACGACAAGAACGAAGTCCTCGAGCACATCAATATGAAGATCGGGCGCGGTAAAAAGTACGCGCTTGTGGGGCCTTCGGGCGGCGGAAAGACAACGATCTGCCACCTGATTCCGCATTTCTATGATATCCAGGAAGGAGAGATCCTGATCGACGGGAAAGATATCCGCGAATACACGATGGAGTCCCTGAGGCGGAACATCGGCATCGTACAGCAGGACATCTATCTCTTCAACGCTTCGGTCCGCGACAACATTCTCTACGGGCGGCTTTCGGCGACGGATGAGGAGGTGATCGAGGCTGCGAAGCGCGCGAACATCCACGATTACATTCTGCAGATGCCGCAGGGCTATGATACGGAAATCGGCGAGCGCGGCGTCCGGCTTTCGGGCGGGCAGAAGCAGCGGCTGTCAATTGCGCGGGTCTTCCTGAAGGATCCTTCGATCCTTGTTCTGGACGAAGCAACGAGCGCCCTTGACAATACGACGGAACTGATGATCCAGCAGTCTCTTGATGAACTCTGCAAGGGCAGGACGACAATCGTCGTTGCACACCGGCTCTCGACAATCAAGAACGCGGATGAAATCGCCGTGATTTCGCGCGGACAGATTGTGGAGCAGGGGACACACGAAGAACTGATGGAGAAGAACGGCGAATATGCGGCCCTGTACCGGCTGCAGTTCCGGGACCAGGAAACGGAAAATCCGGAGGCGTTTTCTCTGGAGATCGGGTGATTGTCCAAATATTTATTTGAATTCTTATCGTAAATCAGATTGACAAAACCGCGTCCTTGTTCTAAACTATACAAGACTGGGGTCAGTCGGTTTCTGACTTTATCCGCGTACCGGAAGGACTTCCCGGGAGCGGTTGATCTGATAGATTTTCGGAGGTTTTACAGATGGGTTTATTCGGCGGCGGCGCTGATATCGGTATCGATCTCGGCACAGCGAGCATTTTAGTATATATCAACGGCAAGGGCGTGGTGTTGAAGGAGCCTTCGGTTGTGGCTTACGACACCAACACGAATGAAATCAAGGCGATCGGCGAAGAAGCGCGGCTGATGATCGGCCGTACGCCCGGCAATATCAAGGCGGTGCGTCCTTTGAGGCAGGGCGTTATCTCGGACTATACGATCACCGAGAAAATGATCCGTTACTTTATCCAGAAAGCACTCGGCAAGCGGACGTTCCGCCGTCCGAGGATTTCAGTCTGCGTACCTTCGCATATCACGGAAGTGGAGCGGAAGGCAGTTGAGGATGCGACCATCAACGCGGGTGCGCGCGAGGTTTTCATCATTGAAGAACCGGTAGCGGCTGCGATCGGCGCCGGAATCGACATCTCGAAGCCCTGCGGCAACATGATCGTCGACGTCGGCGGCGGCACGACGGATATCGCTGTGATTTCCCTCGGCGGAACCGTCGTTTCCGACTCGCTGAAGGTGGCGGGCGACGATTTTGACGATGCGATCGTACGCTACATGCGCCGCAAGCACAACCTGCTGATCGGCGAGCGGACCGCAGAAGAGATCAAGATCAAGATCGGTACCTGCTATAAGAGTGACGAAGAGCTGACGCTTGACGTGCGCGGCAGGAACCTTGTTACCGGCCTTCCGAAGACCGTAACCCTGACCTCTGACGAGACACTTGAGGCGCTGACGGAGTCTGCCAATAAGATCGTCGACATGGTGCATTCCGTACTGGAGAAGACACCGCCGGAACTCGCGGCAGATATCGCGGACCGGGGCATTGTGCTCACTGGCGGCGGCGCGCTTCTGCAGGGCATGGAGAAACTTCTTGAAGAGAAGACCGGCATTCCGACGATGATCGCCGAGGATCCGATGAACTGTGTTGCGATCGGTACCGGCAAGTATATCGAATTCATCCACAACGCCGATCTCGGCACCGTAGATGAGTAAGCAGAAGAGATAAAATACCGGGACGGCTTTCGGCGTCCCGCAGCATACAGCTTTCAGGCGAATGCCCCGCACAGCGGACGGACATTCGCCTGTGGTGTTTTCAGCAAGGAAATCTCCACAAAAATGGACACAGTTACGGGCTATGTAGAGCGGATCACCTACCGCAATGAAGAGAACGGCTATACGGTGCTGGCGCTTTCGGACGCCGGGAAGGAAACAGTCCTGACCGGCGTATTTCCCGCGCTTTCGGAGGGCGAATTTATCCGTGCCGAAGGGGAATTGGTGGTGCATCCTGTCTACGGCGAGCAGATGAAGGTCGAACGCTATGAATTCATTACCCCGACAGACCGGGCCTCGATCGAGAAGTACCTGAGCTCCGGCGCGGTGAAAGGAATCGGCCCGGCGCTCGCATCGCGGATCGTCGCAAAATTCGGGGATGACACCTTCCGGATCATGGAAGAGGAGCCGGAGCGCCTTGCAGAGGTCCGCGGGATCAGTGAACGCTCGGCGATGGCGATTGCAGAGCGTGTGATTGAGAAGCGTGAAATCCGCTCGGCGGTCATTTTCCTGCAGCAGTACGGGATGACTTTCAACATGGCCGCAAAAATCTACCGCGAGTACGGCATGAAGCTTTACGGCATCGTGAGAGAGAATCCCTACCAGCTTTCCGAGGATATTGAAGGCATCGGCTTCCGGACCGCGGATCAGATCGCGCAGAAAAACGGCATCCTGCCGGATTCCGAATTCCGGATCCGGGCGGGCATTCTCTATACGCTTTCCCAGGCGGTTTCCTTTGGACATACCTACCTCCCGAAAGAAGAGCTCCTCACGGCAGCAGAAGAACTCCTGGCTGTCCAGATCGCGGAGTTTGACCACATCCTTCAGGAACTTTCCGTGAAAAAGAAGCTTCACATCCGGCGGGACGGGACGGAGACGCAGGTTTATCTGAACTCTTTTTACCGGATGGAATTGGATTCGGCGCGGATCCTCAGGGACATGAACCTCCGGGACGAGGCGCTTTCGGATGATGAGATCGACCGGAAGCTACAGCTTCTGCAGCAGGAGAAGAAGATCACTCTGGATCCCTTGCAGCACGAGGCTGCGCATGTCGCGGTCAAGAACGGAATCTCCATCATCACCGGAGGTCCGGGCACCGGCAAGACGACGATCATCAACCTGATTATCACTTATTTCCTGCGGGAGGGACTGGATATTCTTCTGGCAGCGCCGACAGGCCGCGCGGCAAAGCGGATGACGGAAGCGACCGGCTACGAGGCGCAGACCATTCATCGGATGCTCGAAGTGAGCGGCAATCCGGCGGGCGGGAGCGTTTTCCAGCGGAATTCAGAGATGCCCCTCGAGGCGGACGTCGTCATCATCGACGAGATGTCCATGGTCGACACAATGCTGATGCACGCGCTCCTTCGGGCGATGGTCCCGGGCATGCGGCTTGTCCTTGTCGGGGATGTGAACCAGCTGCCTTCTGTCGGACCGGGCGAGGTACTGAAAAGCCTGATTGATTCGGACTGCTTCCCGGTTGTACGGCTTACGCGGATTTTCCGGCAGGCGGAAGAGAGTGATATCATCGTCAATGCACACCGGATCAACGAGGGTGAAATTGTCGAAAAGAAGCCCTCAAAGGATTTCCTGTTCATCCTGCGCGATGAGGCACCGCGGATCACCGGCGCGACGATCACGCTTCTTCGGGAAAAGCTTCCGCCCTATGTCCATGCGGATATCAGCGAACTTCAGGTGCTCACTCCGATGCGAAAAGGCCTTCTTGGCGTCGAAAACCTCAACAAAGTCCTGCAGGAAGCATTGAATCCGCCTTCCCCGAAGAAAGTCGAGAAGGAATTCTCCTTCGGCATCTTCCGGGAAGGAGACAAGGTCATGCAGATCAAAAACGACTACCAGATAACCTGGGAAATGGAAGGAACCTATCCCAAAAAGACCGGGACCGGCATCTTCAACGGCGATATGGGTGTGATTCGGCGGATCAGCTTCTTTGAGGAAACGATCACGGTGCTCTTTGACGAGGAGAAGATTGTGGTGTACCCATTCTCTGCCGTGGACAGTCTGGAACTTGCCTACGCGGTCACGATCCATAAATCTCAGGGCAGTGAATACCCCGCGGTGATCATTCCGCTTCTTTCCGGTCCGCAGCTTCTGATGACCCGGAACCTGCTTTATACCGGCGTGACGCGTGCGAAACAGTGTGTCTGTATCGTCGGAAGCTACGATACCTTCTGCCGGATGATCCGAAACGACCGGGAGCAGAAGCGCTACAGCGGACTTCGGGACATGATCCGCGAACTTTATGGCGATCATTGATCTTGTTTATCCGAAACACTGCCCGGTCTGCCTTCGGGCGCTTCCGCCCGGAAAGACGCTGATCTGTCCGCCCTGTGAGAAAAAGATCCGCCGCGTTCGGGATCCCTTCTGTCTCAAATGCGGACGCCCGATGGACTCGGAACAGCGCGAATTCTGCAGACAGTGTGAGCGGAACATGCCCGCCTTCATCCAGAATATCGCTTGGGCGGAGTACAGTTCCTTTTACATCCGGCGCATGCTCTATGAAGTAAAATACGAGGGAAACCGCCAGCTGCTGGATTATCCCTGTCTTGACTTTTCAAAAACCCTCCGGCCGTACCTTCTCCGCTGGAAGCCGGAGGTGCTGATCCCGGTGCCGGTACATCAAAACCGCCTCCGGGAGCGCGGCTACAACCAGGCGCTTGAGATTGCCGAGCGCCTTTCCGAATCCCTTCACATCCCGGTCGATTCCGACAGCCTCATCCGTTCCTCCGAAACCGCCGCCCAGAAAAACCTCGGCAAATCCGGCCGTGCACTGAACCTTCTTTCTGCTTTTTCCTGGAAATCCCCCAAAAAGTACCATTCTGTCCTTCTTCTTGACGATATTTACACAACCGGTGCGACTCTCAATGCCTGTACCGGTGTATGCCGGCGCGCGGGCATTGAAAAAGTATATGCCGCCTGCCTCTCAATCGGGCGGGTATAGAAGGAAATGTGATCCCCGTAGGCGGGTTCCGAAGCTCAAAAAGACCGGCAAGGCTTCCTCTGTCTCACGGATTTTTCACTTGATTTTTCCACAAGGTGTGTTATGATGGATTTAACAGAACAGGGGAGGCTGAGACCCCTGAACACGAGAAAAAGGAGACTGAATTTATGGAAGAAATCGTAAAAGGCAATTTCAACCGGTCATCCGCGCCAAGTGAACTCCGGATTACGGACATTCGCTTCACGGATATCGTCGGCGCCCCGATGCACTGCACCCTGATGCGTATTTATACGAACCAGGGCATTGTGGGCCTGGGTGAAGTCCGTGACGGCGGCGACAGAATGTATGCGGAAATGCTCAAGTCGCGTCTTCTGGGCGAAAATCCCTGCGACGTCGAGCGCCTGTTCAGAAGAATCAAGCAGTTCGGCGGCCCCGCGCGTCAGGGCGGCGGCGTCTGCGGCGTAGAAGTAGCACTCTGGGATATCGCCGGAAAAGCATACGGAATCCCGGTTTATCAGATGCTCGGCGGAAAATACCGCGACTCGATCCGCTGCTACTGCGATACGGATGTCAGCGGCAAGCACACCGGCACCGATATGGGTCATGCGCTGAAAGCCCGTATGGAAAAAGGTTTCACCTTCTGCAAGATGGACCTCGGACTCGGCATCCTGATGGGAGAGCCGGGAACACTGACAGCGCCGCTCGGATACCTCGAAAATCAGCGGGAACTTTGGAAAAAGGCACGTGAAGCAAAGACTCCCGAAGAGCAGCGCTGGTGGCGGAACCGTGCCTATGACCAGCAGAACATCGAGCATCCCTTCACCGGCGTTCATGTAACGGAAAAGGGCTTCGATATGCTGGAACAGTATGTTTCGGAAGTCCGTGACGTCGTCGGCTACGATGTCCCGATCGCGATCGACCATTTCGGACACATCGGCGTTGAAGACTGCATCAAGCTCTGCCGCAGAATTGAGAAGTACAACATCGCCTGGGCAGAGGATATGATCCCCTGGCAGTATACCGACCAGTATGTGAGACTGTCGCAGTCCACGACCGTTCCGATCTGTACCGGTGAGGATATTTACCTTGCGGACGGATTCCAGGATCTTTTGGAGAAGCGTGCGGTTTCCGTCATTCATCCGGATATCCTTTCTTCGGGCGGCATCCTGGAGAACAAGAAGATCGGCGATCTCGCAGAGAAGCACGGCGTTGCAATGGCTGTTCATATGGCGGAGACACCGGTTTCGGCCTATGCCTGTGTACATTCCGTGGCGGCGACGAGAAACTTCTATGTGCTTGAGAATCACTCGGTCGATGTGGACTGGTGGGATGACATTGTCATCGGATCTCCCGCAGAGGGCAAGATCGTGGACAATGGCTACATCAAGGTTCCGGACAAGCCGGGTCTCGGCATCGATGACTGGAACGACGAGGTGATCAAAGAGCACCTGCATCCGATGTTCCCCGAAATGTGGCCGGAGACGACCTATTTCGACCGGATGGTCAGTAACGACAGGCTCTGGAGCTGATC
>CADCPV010000236.1 GCA_902803345.1 uncultured Eubacteriales bacterium
TCAGCTGACTTTCACCATCGGCGCACAGACGGACTCTTCTTTCGGCACCTGCACGTAAAGCGTTTTTTTCAGTTTATATACGCCGTATTTCTGCCCCGTTTCCTTTTCCGGCGTATCCGTCAGATCATTTTCTCCGGACCGTGCCTTAAACACATGACCGACCAGCTGAAGATCCTTCGGCTGCTCATCCTGTGTGATTAAGATCCCGTCCACCGGCAGCACGGCATATGTCTGGTTTTCGTACTTCACATAGAACAGCACTTCGGAAAGAAAGTGCTTCTTTCTTTTATACATCACATAGTCTTTGCTGTTCCGTCCGCCGGCCAAAACAGACGAATTCATGGCCTCCTGCAGGCCGACACCGCCAATCGCACCTCCAACTGGCATTTCAACACCTCCTCAATTAAAAGATTTCCCCGTTCAATGTGCATTATTCAGCAATCTGACCCGTATTCTCGAAATATCCGAGTGTGATCATCCCCTCGCTGCCGTTTCCATCCGGAATGCTTACGTTAATACAGCAGACGGATTTTTCTCCGACACTCCAGTATTCGACATAGGTCTTCGATGCTTCTGCATTTCCCATATGATCTGAAATCCGATCCTGAATACCGGAGAATGTTGCAGGTTCTCCGTAAGTATTTACACACAATGAATAAAGATCGTTCATCATGCTTCGGATGGCTTCGGGATCATCACTCTGAAAAACATAGCGGATATCCGAAAATCCGTTGTCGACAAAATCCACCGAAACCCCGAAACGCTGTCCGCAGATCATTCTTGCCGAATCCGGTCTCGCTGTCGATGGGCCCTTCTTTGCGATATCTTTGGTACTGATCGACAGGTTAAGCGCGTTTCCGGTCTCTTTTGCTTTTTTTCCATAACATTTCTCTGCCTGCCGGATCTCCTGGTCAGTCAAGACGCTGTTTCGCGGGATTGCTGCAGCGTAAATCGGATCTCTCTGAAGCACACTCCACAGGCTCGTATCGATTTTGATCCCGACTTCCGGCTGGTCATCGCGTCCGACCAGAATAATTCTCATCAGGTTGGTGGCATCAGTGACTATCATGTTCAAAGGTCCGCCGCGCCACGCCAAAAGGATCTCTGTCAGGCTCCGGTATTCCTGATCCGGAAGCGAACCCAGTTCCCAGGAAGCATAATCATAGACATACTCTACCATATGCTCGATCTCTTCTGTGGTTTCCGGATCCTCATTAGACAAGTCCGCACCCCTGAGGAAGGTGACATTCGGCCCGTCTTTCTTCCCCGCATAATCCCCGTAGATTTTCTTCAGGAGTTTCTCCCCTTCTTCCACACTTTTCAGCTCCGGGACAACGATCAGGATGTTGCTGAGTCCGTTCACATATTCGAGTTCGTTTCTGCCGCTGTCCTCTGTGAGAGAAATCGGTATCCTGGAAAACTGGAAGCGAACCTCAGAAGCCTCGCCAAAGAGAGTCTGAATGGGTTTGCTGTATCGGAATTCAGCCGGTGGATTCGCAGGATCATAATCCTCGCCCTCCGCCTTGTCCGGCTCACCGAGGATCGCAATCAGCTCTTCCCGGCTCATTCCGGGCCGAATGCGGGTGTCCTTAAAGGGAAGGTCTCCGCAGCCAAGTTTTCCGCTTTTCGGAATGGTCAGGAAACAGACTGCCGCAGCTGCTCCGAGGATCAAAACCGACAGGATAATCCAGAAAGGCGCTTTTTTGTAATTCAGCACTTCTTTCACGCGGCTTTTCACATCGTTTTCCCCGAAAGCCAACGGGCAGGGAATGAGTCCCGGCCGGTTCATCGAAAGCGCGAGAAGTGTCTCTGAATAATCCGCGCGTGCATTCTGGTCAAGCTGTAGTTCCCGGATAACGGCTTCATCACAGGCCATCTCGAGATCCCGGTCAAACAGGTACCAGGCTGCCCACACCAAGGGATGGAACCAGAAGATGGAAAGGATCAGATAGCCGATGCTCTTAAAGATCTGGTGCAGGGATTTCAGATGCGCCTTTTCATGCGCAAGCACGAATTTCTTTTCTTCTTCTCCAATCTCGGAAGGCAGATAAATTCGTGGCCGGATCGCCCCAAGCACAAAGGGTGTGGAAATATCGTCGCAGTAATATACACCGTTCTCGCGGATGGATGCCGCTGTCTTTCTGCGAAGCTTCAGGTAGGATCCCAGCGCATAGAGAAGCATGACCGCTGTACCGAAAAGCCAGAGGGAAGCAAGAAGTATCGGCAATACACTCTGCTTCGAAGTCGCTGTGCTGACTCCGATCGGAATACTTGTCTCCTCTGTCGGTTTGGAGTCCTCAGCAGTCTGCACTGTCTGCCCATTGTCCGTCAATGTTGAAGGACTATTGTTTTGTTCGGTCTCTGATGTAAAAACCTGATCCACCCGTTCCACAGCGCCTCTCGGAATCAGAGAAACCGGAGATTCAATCCTCCAGGGCAGAATAAGGCTCAGCGCCGCAACGCCCCACAGAAGCAGTCTCGTCCATTTCGGTGCCTTCGAGAAAAGCGCACGAAGCAGCATGACCGCCGCAATTACAATGCAGGAGCGGAGGCTGACCCATAAAAGCGTCTGAAGTATGCTTTTCATCGCTTACTCCTTCCTGCGGCTCTCATCAATCAGCCGCTGAATCTCCAGGGCTTCTTCTTCGGACAGCTTGCGTCTTTTGGTAAAAGCAGCAATAAAGGCCGGCAGTGATCCGTCGTAATTGTCCGATACAAACTGCTCGCCGCGCCGGCCCAGGAATTCATCCCGGCTCATCAGCACGCGGACAGTCCCGTTGTCATTCACAAAGAGGCCCTTTTCACAGAGCTTCCGGAGCACGGTATAGGTGGTCGGACGCTTCCAGTTTAGCTCTGTTTCACAGATTTTCGACAGTTCCCGCGATCCGATAGGCGCATTCTCCCACACCAGATCCGCGAAACGGGA
>CADCPV010000237.1 GCA_902803345.1 uncultured Eubacteriales bacterium
AAAGGAATAGCCGTCCGCTTATGAAAGAAACCGCCGCTGAAGTTCCTCCCGCTCGGCATCGCTGATCTGAAGGCCTTCCCGGATAAAATTGTCGAAGCTTCCGTACCGCGATTCCGCTTCCTGATAGACGGTAAGCGGATACCGTTCATGAGCAGCCATAAAGGCCAGCATCCCTTTTTTCGCGTTTTCATCCATGCCGCCGTTTCGCTCCGCGGCTTTTTCGACGAACTCCCGGACTTCGTCTTTCAGGTATTCATTGGTCATGAGATAGTCTGCGAGGATATCCTCCCGGCTCACGCCCAAAATTTCCTGGATGAAAAGCGCGCCGGTACCGGTCCGGTCCTTGCCGGCGGAGCAGTGCCAGAGAATGCCCCTCTCACGCGGTTCAAACAGCAGCTGGATAAAGCACCGGTACTGGGAGAGGCAGAATTCGTCATTCACGAAACGGGCGTATACCGACGCCATACGCGTAAGCGCGGCCTCCGGATCCGGCGAGGCCATTCGCCGCTCGGACTCTTTGTCCCGTGTGACGCCTGTCTCCGGCATCTCGAAGATCGGGAGATGCAGGTATTCCACTCCGGGAATCTGAGGATCCGGGCTCTCTGAGACCTCCCGGGAAGACCGCATATCCACCACAAGCGAAACGTTTCGGGTGAACCAGTCCGGATCCTCCAGTTTGCTGAGCCTTGAACTCCGATACAGCATGTTCGGCCGGATTGTCCGTCCGTCCTTCGTACGCATTCCTCCAAGATCGCGGGTATTATTCATCCCCGGGATTTCAATATACCTGCTGGTGATTTCGTCCATTCTCGTTCCTTTCCTGATTGTGGCCGGGCTGCCTGCTGCACGGACCGGCCCTGCGTTTCAGCCTTTTATCACTTCTGCCTATAGTGTACTGTATGAATTGCGGAACGTCAAGGCTGTGCGGCCGGATTCTTTTTGGTATTGAAAGCGCGGGCCGGATATGGTATCATCATGAAAAGAGAGTTCGGTTTGGAGAAAGGAAGCAGCAATGACAAAAGTATTCATAGACGGCAGTGAAGGAACAACAGGATTACGGATTAACGAACGTTTCGCCGGACGAAATGAGATTGAAATCATCCGGATTGATCCGGACAAAAGGAAGGATATTTCGGAAAGAAAGAAACTGATCAACCAGTCGGACATCACATTTCTGTGCCTGCCGGACGATGCGGCGCGTGAGGCAGTCTCTCTGATTGAAAATGAGGATGTGCGGATCATTGACGCATCCACAGCTCACCGGACAGCCCCGGGCTGGAGCTACGGACTGCCGGAGCTTTCGGACCGGTTTCGCGAGAACATCCGGAACGGAAAGCGGATTGCGGTTCCGGGCTGCCATGCGACCGGCTTTATGGTTCTCGTATATCCGCTGATCGCAAAGGGGATTCTGCCGGCAGATTATCCCGTAGCGGTCACATCCGTTTCCGGATACAGCGGCGCCGGGAAAAAGACGATTGCGAAGTATGAAGAGGCAGGCAGAGATGCCGAATATGACGCGCCGAGGTTTTATGCCCTGGCGCAGGCGCACAAGCATCTGCCGGAGATGCAGCTGATTTCAGGGCTGAAGAAAAAACCGATCTTCTCCCCGATTATTGCGGATTATTATGCGGGTATGGTGGTGGAGGTGCCGCTTTATACAGAATATCTGATAGGTGTTCAGGGCGTAAAGGACATGCTTGCGTTTTACAGAAACTATTATGCGGATGAGAAGTTCATTCAGGTTCATTATGATGAGAATCTGAATTTCCTGCCCTGCAATCAGTGTGCGGGCTGGGACGGACTGAATATTTACGTGACCGGCAATGACGAGCGCATCGTGATGGCTTCGCAGTTTGACAATCTCGGCAAAGGCGCCTCCGGTGCGGCGATCCAGTGCATGAATATCATGCTTGGATTTGAAGAAGACAGAGGACTGGTACTGTAAAGGAAACAGCTGATTGGATGGATAAATCAAGAGGCCCCGCTCAAACGGGGCCTCTCTTCATGCAAACAGATCTGCGTATTTTCTTCTGGAATACTCGTACATCTCGTCGGAGAAGGCCGGCGTCATGGCGAAGGATCCGTAGTGGGA
>CADCPV010000238.1 GCA_902803345.1 uncultured Eubacteriales bacterium
ACTTGTCCGAGGGTTGCCCCTGGCGGGTGTTACCCGTTATCCTTGCCCTGTGGAGCCCGGACTTTCCTCATGCACAGGCTTTCGCCTCGTGCCCGCGGTCGTTTGGTCAGCTCATTATCTTGTTATCAGACGGATTCGAATTATAGTATAAAAGGCCCGCTTTGTCAAATTCGTGCACTGAAATATTACAGTAATTTTAAACTTGCCGCACACCTTTCGGAAAACAGATCAGATGTACAGCTTTTCCATAATCGGCAGGATTTCTTCCGGCATGATTTTTAATATCATTCGATCGAACGTGAACAGGCCGTTGGTCTCATCCTCCACGTCGGAAACCTGTGTATACACCGCGCCGGAAAGTCCTTTCTGTGCAAGAACGGCAACTTCTTCGTACAGGGCTTTCAGACTCCTGACATATTCATCCCGATCTTCAAATTTCCGATAACCGTAAGTGTTCTTCAGGTTGAAGCTGTGTTCCGGAATTTTCCAGGAATATCCGCCGAATTCCGACAGAAGCTGAGGCCGTTTTTCGCTCCCCATACGGAGCTTTTTAAAATAGATGTGCAGGCTTTCCACATCGGTTAAATTCTGATGAAACCATCCCGAAGTAGTATCTATGAATCTGTCAGGATCCAGAGCTCTTAACTCCCGATAAATCTGGTCTGCACAAAACTGACCCCATCCCTCGTTGAAAATGGTCCAGAGGCAGATACTGGGATGGTTTTGCAGGTGTCGGACGGTATCACGCATGTGCTCCAGAAAGATTCTTCTGCTGTCTGAGTCACGATTCAGATACCTGTCATTTCGTCTCTTCAATCCGACAGTTGGAAGAACCGTATCCCGGATATACCGGTATTTTCCATTGTTTATCATGTCCTGGAAAACAACCATTCCAAGGCGATCGCAGGCATAATAGAACAGTTCCGGTTCGATTTTGATATGTTTTCGAAGCGTGTTATAACCCAGAGATTTCATGGTCATAATATCGTTTTCAAAATCTCCAGGAGACGCGGGCGTATACAGTCCGTCACTCCAGTACCCCTGATCCAGAAGGCCGTTGAAGAAATACGGTTTTCCATTCAGGCACAGCCTTGGAATTCCTTCTACATTCTCAATGCTCAGCGTCCTCAGGGCAAAATACGACGACACCCTGTCACTTCCGCAGACAACATCGAAAGGATAGAGATAAGGATCCTCAGGTGACCAGTATCTGGGCTTGTCTACCTGAATTCGGGCTTTCCCGTCCACAAGGGGGATACGGTCTTCTCCAAACAGGATGTGACCTTCAACAGCACCGGATATCAAGATATCTGCATAACTGTCCCCTGTCCTGATCTGCAGATCCCTGATTCGTTTCTCCGGAACCGGTTCCATCCATACAGTCTGCCAGATCCCGGATACGGGAGTGTACCACATGCCGCCTCTCTTCTTGCGCTGCTTTCCCCAGGGATAGTGCGGAGATAAATCATTTACGGCAGAAACACGCAGGCGGTTTGATCCTCTGTAAAGAGCATCCGTAATGTCGACAGAAAACGGCAGATAGGCCTGATCGTGCTTTCCGACCTCAATATCATTTACATATACCGTGCATTTTCGACTTACCGCCCCGAAATGCAGAATAATACGTTCGTCCTTCCATTCCTCGGGAACGAGAAAGTCTCTCTCATAAGTCATTTCCGTACCGGGTTCCGGCGGATTCTCAATTCCGGAGAGTAAAGATTCCGGGCAGAAAGGTACCCGAATATTCACTTTTGAAATGGTTTCGGTATAGAAATCCCAGTTCCCGTTCAGACAGATCCAGTTTTTCCGGCGCAGCTGAGGACGCGGATACTGATTCCACGGAAGCTCCGGCAGTTCCATTCCGCTGGCAGTATAAAGTCTGTGCAGATTATCAGGTGTTTTCATTTTCCAGATTCCATACTCCAATGGCAATCCTGAGGTTTATTCCAGAATTGCTCCTTTGTTGGCCGAAGAGACATGCTTCGCATAGCGTCTGAGATAGCCGGGAGGAACCTCAGCAGGAGGTGTATAGGACCATTCCTTCCTTCTTCTTTCGAGCTCCTCATCCGATACCATCAGTTCCAGTTTTTTCTCGTATACATCAATCATGATCCGGTCACCGTCGCGTACCAGTGCAATCGGACCGCCATCCGCAGCTTCCGGTGATATATGACCGACAAAGCAACCGTTGTTTGTACCGGAAAACCTTCCGTCTGTGATCAGGGCAGTACTCTTTGCAAGGCCCTGACCGTTCAGCATCTTGAGCGTCAGATACATCTCCCGCATACCGGGGCCGCCTTTGGGCCCCTCATATCGAACTACAACAACATGACCGGGTTTGATTTTTCTTGCCCTGATTGCTTCGAGACAGTCATGCTCTCCGTCAAAACAGATGGCAGTTCCGGTAAACCGGCGTACTTCTTCCGCAATCGCCGCCGGTTTCGCTACACCCGTGTCCGGAGCCAGGTTTCCTCTCATAATTGCAAGTCCACCCAG
>CADCPV010000239.1 GCA_902803345.1 uncultured Eubacteriales bacterium
AAAATGGCAGAAAATTTAGTTGAAAACAGTCATATTGCCGTGCTATATTTTCATAGTAAAAAGGTGGGAATAATCCGCTGCCTCTTTTCAGGCGGCGGATTACAGACTGGAAGGCAGCGGGTAGAGAAGTTATGATGATCACGACAAAGGGGCGCTACGCTTTAAGAGTTATGGCAGATCTGGCTGCACATGACAACGGCGGCTATGTAGCTTTGAAAGAGGTCTGCAGCAGGCAGGGAATCACTGTAAAATATGTGGAGCAGATCATGCCGTATCTTTCCAGAGCCGGATATGTGAAGAGTTTCCGGGGCAACAGCGGAGGATACCGGCTTTCCAGGGACCCTTCCTCCTATACGGCAGGGGATATCTTAAGGAGCGTGGAAGGCGCGCTCAGCCCGGTTGCCTGCCTGCAGGATGATCCGGTTCAGTGCCCGAGGGCGGAAGAATGCAGGACGCTGCCATTCTGGAGAGGTCTGGAGAAGGTGATCAATGATTATGTGGACAGCGTGACACTGGCAGACCTGGCAGGCATAAAGAAGCAGGATGTCGATGGGAGTGATACCGTATGAGAGAGATATCCGCTGAAGAGCTTTTGGGAGGGCGGAAACGGCCGGAAAGCGGAAACTCGTGCATAATCGATATCCGGGATGAGGAAGAATTCCGGAGGGGTTCTCTTCCGGGGGCAAGGAATATCCCTGCCGGCCGCTTTGAGGAAGGTTACGAAAGCTGCTGTGAGGAACTGAAAGGATACTCCCCGGTCTGGCTTCTGTGTCATACCGGATCCGGCAGCCGTGCGCTGGCGCAGCGCCTGTGCCTGTCGGGGCTTGACGCGGGAGTGATTGAAGGCGGCTGGCGTTCTTATCTGGTACGGCAGCTGGAGACGCTTTCGGCGGAGGAAAGTCCGGAAGCACTGGCTGCAAGACGTTTGCGGGCAGAAAAAAGCCTGATCAAAAAATACCGGAAAGAGATCTGGTCGCAGTTTACGAAAGCGGTCCGCGATTATGAGCTGATTCAGGAAGGAGACAGGGTTGCCTGCTGTATATCGGGAGGAAAGGATTCTTTCATGCTCGCAAAGCTTCTGCAGGAACTGCAGAAGCACGGACCGGTTTCCTTTGAATTGATTTTCCTTACCATGAATCCCGGCTATAATGAGGAAAACTGGAGAATAATCCGGAATAACGCGAAACTGCTGGGCATCCCCCTGACCGTGTTTGAGACGCAGGTTTTTGACGCGGTGGCAGGCATTGAAAAGAATCCCTGTTACCTGTGCGCCAGAATGCGGCGCGGATACCTCTACAACAATGCCCGGCAGCTGGGATGCAATAAGATTGCACTCGGCCATCATTACGATGATGTGATCGAGACGATCCTGATGGGGATGCTCTACGCCGGCAAGATCGAGACCATGCTGCCGAAACTGCACAGCCAGCATTTTGAAGGAATGGAGCTGATCCGTCCGCTCTATCTGGTACGGGAGAGGGCGGTCAGAGCCTGGAGAGACTACAACGGCCTTCACTTTATCCAGTGCGCCTGCCGTTTTACGGAGAATACGGCCTCCTACGGGGCACAGAAGGAGTCAAAGAGAGCGGAGGTCAAGAAGCTCATCGCCCGGCTCGCGGAAAAGGAGCCGGTGATCGAAGCCAATATTTTCCGGAGTGTGGAGAATATCAATCTCCGGACAGTGATGGCCTGGCGGAAGGACGGGAAGTCATACAGCTTCCTGGATGATTATGACCTGCAGGGTACAGTTTCAGATTGATTTCTGCTTTCGTCATATTCTGATTCAAACGCCGGAAGTATGCTCTGCAAAAATCTTATAAATAATTCCGACAGCCTGACTTCTGGCGCCGCAATCATATTCTGAGTCTATATAAAAAATGAGCAGATAAAAACCCCTGCCTTGCGATACTGCAAGGCAGGGGCAGGGTTTTTATACGACAAAGTCATCCTGGACGGCACGGTCCAGCCTCCAGATGCGCATGGACGCATTGTCGGACAGGACAAATCCGTTTTCACCCGCGGTCGGGAAGATCCTGGAAGAGAAGACGGCGTCACCATTATTGACGAAAATCTCCACAGAGCTCCGGTCGATGAAGATTCTCATATGGGAAAGCCGGTTTTCAAGGGAATGTTCCCTGATCTCGCCCATGGATTCATTGAATCTGCGGTCGACGCCGCTGCGGTCGACTGTGACCATCCTGCGGTCATCATCATAATGGATGTCCAGCCCGCCGCTTCCGTCCTGATGGCTGAAGAGCTTCAGGTCAAGGTCGCCGCCCCCGGAAAGGACCTCGAGCTCACAGGTCCTGGGAAGAACGCCCGGCTCTGGATCAAGCTCCTCCATGCGCAGGGCTTTCAGATCTGCCAGCGGTTTCTGGATGAGTCTGCGTCCACGGACGGTCAGCTCTCTGGGCATCGTAAGGCAGCCCTGCCAGTCCTCCTCATCCGTCGGGTAGGAGGAATCAGGAAGTCCCATCCAGGCGGTCAGGACAGCGTAATCGCGGTCTTCGATATTGGCGGCGCACTCTGCGGCATAGGAATCAAAACCGAAATCCAGTACATGAAAGCTGCCGGACGGCGTAAAAGTCAGGGTATCCCAGTCCATATTGCCGAGAATATAGCCGTTATGATTGGTATTTTCTCCCCTGCCGGGAAGCTTTATATGCTGCGGGCAGAAGAGAAGTACGTCCTGTCCGCTGATTTTTTCAATGGAGGGACACTCCCACATGCCGCCGAAGTCTTCAAAACCGGGAACTTTCAGCTGTCCGGCGAACTCCCAGCCGTCCAGCAGGGCGGGAGAGCGGTAGATGATGACGCAGCCTTTTTTGTCCATGGTCTGTGCGCCGATAATGATAAAATATTCTTTTTTCTCCGGGACATAAATAATCTTCGGATCCCTCTGGTGCTCCGTGTAATCCGGGCTGGGTCCAAAGAGCGGCCATGGAAGCTTGGCGCGCCTTCCGTCTTCGTACAGCTTGACCAGGCAGGTGTAGGAGATGCGCTTCCAGTCCGGATCCCTGTGGTTTCCGGTATAGAAGAGACAGACGGAATCTTTCCCTGGAAGAGCAGAGCCGGAGTAAGCCCCTTTATTGTCATATTCGGAATCCGGGCTGATGCATATGCCCAGATTTTCCCAGTGGATCAGGTCCGGAGAACTGGTATGGTACCAGTATTTCAGCCCGTGAACGGCGCCCCAGGGACACCACTGGTAGAACAGGTGCCAGCTGCCGTTGTACCATACAAAGCCATTCGGATCATTCAGTAAACCCGTGACAGGCTGAATATGGAAAATCTGCCTGTAATCGGAGCGCGCGGTCCGCTCATGAAGCGTGCGGATTTCTTCAGGCGACTCCAGCACCCTGTAACGTTCTTCTTTGGTCCATTCTTTCATAAATGTTCCCCTTTCCTGCTGAAAAGACGAGATACGTCCCTGTCAATTTCGTCATGGCTGAACTGCGCCAAGGCGCAGGGCAGCTTAGCTGCCGGACTTCATTTTTCGCCCGCGGACCTGTGCTCCGCTTCAGTATCATTGAGGCCGCTTTCTGCGGCCGGAACGGGTTCTGGCCTGATTATAGCATGCCATGAGAAAAAAGTGGCGATAACATTCCGGAACTGGGGAAGGCTGTTCACTGTCTGACGGAGCCTGACCGGTAGGAATTTCGGCAGTCCCGAAAATATCAGGAAAGCAGATCAGAGTCAGATCGGAAAAAGGTTGACAAGCTGGTTTGCAGATCCTATAATGCACATTAAGCAAGAAAACCTAGTAAATTAGTATGAATACGAGGAGGACAGTCTTATGGGTAAGGTCTATGCAAATGCCGCGCAGCTGATCGGGCGTACACCGCTTGTGGAATTCACTAATTTCGGAAAGAAGCTTGGCCTGGAGGCTAAGATCGTCGCCAAACTCGAGTACTTTAACCCGACCGGTTCGGTTAAGGACAGAATCGCGAAAGCGATGATAGAGGATGCAGAGCAGAAAGGCCTGCTGAAGGAAGGCTCCGTCATTATCGAGCCGACCAGCGGGAATACGGGGATCGGACTTGCTTCCATAGCGGCGGTCAAGGGATACAGGATTATTCTGACCATGCCTGAAACGATGAGCGTAGAGCGCAGGAATATCCTGAAAGCCTATGGCGCGGAGATCGTTCTGACAGAAGGATCCCGCGGCATGACAGGCGCGATTGAGAAAGCGCAGCAGCTCCTGGAGGAAATTCCCGGAGGCTTTATTCCCGGACAGTTCACGAATCCGGCGAACCCGGCCTGCCATAAGGCCACGACCGGACCCGAGGTATGGGAAGATACGGATGGTGAAGTAGACATTTTCGTGGCCGGCGTCGGAACAGGCGGTACACTCTCCGGAACAGGCGAGTACCTGAAGAGTAAAAAGGCGGAAGTGAAGGTGGCTGCCGTGGAACCCGAGAGCAGCCCGGTGCTTTCCGAAGGCCATGGCGGACCGCATAAGATTCAGGGCATCGGAGCAGGGTTTGTTCCGGAAACGCTGGATACTGATATTTATGATGAAGTGATCAAAGTTGCAAATGACGCCGCCTTTGAGATGAGTAAACTTGCAGCTCATACGGAGGGGATCCTGGTCGGAATTTCCGCCGGAGCGGCGCTTAAGGCGGCCGTTGACCTGGCCCGAAGGCCGGAGAATAAAGGAAAAACCATCGTTGCCCTTCTGCCGGATTCCGGAGACAGGTATTATTCAACCCCGCTGTTCCAGGAATAACTATGGAAACACTGATAAATCAGAACGGGAAATCTGCGGCAGAAGGAAATCTGAAGGAATAAAAACTGAAGAAGTCTTTTTTCGGGAACCGCTGTGCATCTGCACAGCGGTTTTTCCGCCTCCTGCGCATGCCTTATCGAAATCACTCATCTCCGTTTTTATCTGAGCAAACACAGATATTGTTTGACCACAGGAGAGGAATGTGCATTTTTAACGATAATAGCATGGATATTGTCAGAAGAATCACCATAAAAACATGCTCAAACAAATTCCGCATTGACGATTTAATGGATAAATGATAATATGAATCGTACCGTTGCGTGATTTTCACCAACAGTTTTCGCTAACACCTAATTTAAGGAGGGTAAGTATGAAGAAACAGGTTTCTATGGTACTTGCGGCAGCTATGACCATGTCCATGGTGGCGGCTGTTCCGGCAGCAGCTGAGGACATCACTGTTTTCAACTCAAAGATGGAGATTCAGACCCAGATGGAAGAGACACTTCAGGGCGATTATTCCTCCACTTCCGGTGACAAGGTAACAGTTTACTATTCATCCGATACAGTTGCGGCTGAGATGTCCAAGGTTTACGGCTCCGGCAGCCCGTATACCGTAGCCATGGTAGACGCGAAGGATATTTATTCCCTGGCAGTTGAGTACGGCGTTGATCTGTCTGATCAGGAGTGGGTTGCGAATACCACACAGGCGATCTCGGTTGACGGAAAAGTTCTCGGCTTCCCGGTCTGCGTGGAAGCGCGCGGCCTCATTTACAACAAGACTGCGATCGAGGATATCACAGGCGAAGAATTCGTACCGGAAAACTACAAGACCCTTGACGCGTTCAAGGAGCTTCTTGAGACCCTGAAGGAAGGCGGCATGGATGCTCCGGTTGCCATCATGAAGGAAGACTGGTCCCTGGCAGCGCATTATCTTGCTCAGTTCTATGAGGAGAGAGATGATGTCGACGCTTACATCGATGCTCTGTATGCAGGCGAAGCGGATGTCGCCGGCGATGAAAGATTCAACTCCCTGATGGATACCTTTGATGTCCTGAAGGAGAACAACTATGCGAAGGATGCTCCGAACGCTGCGGTTCGTGAGGACTCCGAGATGTTCCTGGCTGACGGCGATGTCGCTTTCATGTTCGGAGGAAACTGGGACTGGGCCGTCATGGCTGAGTTCGATCCGGAAGGCGAATATGGCATTATGCCGGTTCCGCAGAACGACGCGGACGAGTATTACACCCTCGTAGGCGGCGGCTCCAAGTATTTCTACATCGACAATTCCGAGAATACGACCGATGCACAGAGAGAAGCCGGCAAGGCTCTTCTGAACTGGTTCGTATTTGACGAAGCCGGACAGGATTTCCTGGTGAATACCTGCGCTCTGGTTCCCGCATACTCCAACATCGAGCTTGAAGTATCTGATCCGCTCGGACAGTCCGTAAAGGCTTTCGCCGATGCTGATATGCTGACCCCGTCCTACAACTATATGCCGGATGATCACTATGCAAAGCTTGGACAGAGCATGCAGTCCTATCTTGCAGACGAGATCGACCGCGCCGGCCTTGCGCAGGCAGTTGTTGACTACTGGAAGTCCACCACTCCGGTAGAGCGCTGATCCGTTTCTGAATGAATGGTCAGAGGATTTGAGAGCAGAACTGCTGTGATCAGATGAGTATGAAGATTTAAACGGTCTGCTCCTGTTCCAAATCATAAAAGCACCATAAATATGTGTTCGGGAAAGTACCGGTCACGGCCGGTACTTTCTTACATAGGGGACGAATATGAATAAAAATTCAATGTCTTACAAGACAAGCCAGTTTCTCATGTTCGCCGGGGTATCTACCGTACTGTTCTGCGGTGTTGTTATTGTACCGTTTATTTACGGTCTGTATCTGACATTCACGAGCTGGGACGGTGTTTCCCGCAGCAAGCCTTTTGTAGGCTTCGCGAACTATGCG
>CADCPV010000240.1 GCA_902803345.1 uncultured Eubacteriales bacterium
CCGGAAGGATCGGATCGAAGAAATCGCTGAGATCCTGCGGCTTGACAAAACGAACTACCCTTACATGACAGCCCTTGAGATGATCGATGGTGATTACTTCTGGATAATTGCCTGGGATGACTGATGTCATGAGGGCGCTTGCAGACAGGGGGATAAAATGGATACTTCAAAAAAGCAGTATGCGATCCTGGTGAAGTTCGAAAAAGGCAAAAGCTTTATTACACCATATTTAAGAAGCAAAGGGTTCAAAGGCTTCGGACACGGTTACTGCGGATGCAATTGGATCTGGGTGATTCTAGACAAGAAACAGTATGCTTATGGTATGCCGGGGATCAAAATGGTGGCGGATACCATGTATGATCATGCGGTTACTGTTGAAGAATACAATACTATCCTGAAACTTTATGAGGAAGGCGTTGACCTCTATGAGTCTGAGATAGTCAAAGAAATATATGCGAAATACAAAGGACTTGATCCGCTGGACATGGGATCAGACAGGAATTCTTGACTTCTTGGAAGGAACAGGTGAAAGCATAAGAGCATATCTTGATCCAGAACTAATCAAATGGCTTGATACGAAATCAAAACCTTGGAAGCCAAAAGATGACACACCCGAGGAAATAAGGCCGCAACTGGAAGAGTGGCTAAAAGAGGTTTTGGAAAAAGAAGAGAGACTTTATGGAGATTATCGCAATAGAATCTCCAAAAAATGAACTTGAATCACTGACTGCTGGATTTCACGCTTCTGCGATAGGAGAGAACAATGGGCGTAGGCTATGTTATCAAATGCAGTAATTTCTGGTGCAGGTATAAAAGAGAGCTGTTTATCGGGATTGGAATGAGATTCCCTCAAACGTACAACGAACTGATCGAGAAGGCAAAGGGCGGTCTGATTTCCGAAGAACACACAGAGTTCTTTAAAAAGAATCCCGAAGGGGCTTTGGATGCACAGGTCTGTATTTACAGGTGTTCCGGATGCGGTCATATATTTTCGGATTACGTCCTGGATATGTATGTTCCAAAGGAAGAAGATGTGGAAATTCCCGAAAAAGGAAGATGGAGTGTGGTAGATCCGGCTGAAGGTATCCGATATGTAGCGCCATACGAACTTGCCGACTATTACAGGTTCTATAAAAAACATCCTCATCATTGTCCGAATTGCGGAGAAGAGGCGGATATGCTGGATAAGATCGACCACATCACGGAAAAATGCCCGAAATGTGGTGGCGATTTAAAAGCGGATAGGATGTTATGGGACTGATCATTTTTGGGGGAAAAAAGATGAGATACACTTGCGCAGAAGCGGCGAAACTGCTGAGAAAACTGAATGAGGAACTGAAGGTCCTGCGGGCAAAGGAGTTAAAGGGGTACCGCTTTACGGCGGCTGTAGATGAGGATCTGGAATCTGCCCGGCCTGTGTATGACTATGTAAAGGCACAGGAAGAGCAGAGCAGCATCGAAGCAAAGATCCGGAAAGTCAAGCATGCCATTAACTGCTTTAACACAGAGACCCTGATCCCGGGATTTGAAATGACGGTCGACGAAATGCTGGTCTATATCCCGCAGCTGAGCGAGCGGAAGCGGAAGCTGACAGAGATGGCCTCTTTCCTGCCAAAAGAAAGAGTCTCAAAAGGTTACTCTGCAACGAAGATCATTGAATACACCTATACGAACTATGAGATCGAAAAGGCGGCAGAGGATCTTGCCGCTGTAACGGATGAACTGGCAAAGGCGCAGACAGCGCTTGATGTTGTCAACAACCGGGAACAGATGGATATTGACATCTGACCGGGATGTTTTCCATGGCCATCGCTTAAAAGACTGTTTCAGCCTTTCCCGTGGTTGCTGTTGCGGTACTAATGTTAAGTGTAACTGACAGCGTAATGGATTATTTATTGAGATACGTCAAGGTTTATTGTATTTCGTTCGTCAATAATGATCGGGAAATCCTTATTATTGCAGCGTGGTCAGAAAACCTGCCGGGAGACCGGTGCGCGGCGGAGGTATGGTTACAGGCCGCCTTTTTAGGATATAATAGAATCTGGATACGAATTTACCCAGATAATAAGAAGTATTGTCATTCTTTGGACAGGAGCCGGCCGGCTATGAATACAAAAGAAAACAACTACCAGAAGATAAAGCTGCTTAAGATCATGGAGATACTGCGGGAAACAGATGAGGACCATCCGCTTAAGACCAGCGAGATCTGTTACCGCCTTCACTGCATGGACATAACCTGCGACACAAGGACGCTCGGGAAAGACATGCGGTTTCTGGTGTCCCAGGGATATGATATCCAGTACCGGATGCAGGGGCACGAAAAGGCATATTATACGGAGGACTCACGTTTCAGCGTCCCCGAAGTCAAAATACTGATGGACGCCGTGCAGGCTGCATCTTTTATCACGGAAAAAAAGACCGGGGACCTGATCAAAAAGATCTCGTCCCTCGCCGGTATACACAGGGCGGAAGTGCTGAACAGTAACCTGATCCATTTTAATGCGCATAAGCACAGCAATGAGGCCGTCTACTATACTGTCGCAAATCTGGAGGAAGCCCTGAGAAGAGGAAAACAGATCACTTTTCGGTGTTTTGACCTTGATGAAACAGGAAACAGGGTATTCCGCAAAAATGGGGAACGATATACGGAAGAGCCGATGGGGCTTGTGTTTTACGAGGACAATTATTACCTGATCTGCTATCATTATTACTACGAGCACCCCTTTGCCTTCAGGATTGACAGGATGTGTGACGTCGACCTGACAGACCAGGATATAAGCCTCAAGGTACGGGAGCTGTCCCGGGAGACCGATTTTACGGCTTTCACGGAAAAGTCATTCAAGATGTTCGGCGGCGACGAAAAGGCTGTAAGCATCCGGTTCTTAAACAGGCTGATCGGAACGGTCTACGACAAGTTCGGGGAGGATACTCCCATGAAGCGGATAGACGATGATGTTGTGGAGGCCCTCGTAAAAGTCCAGGTGAGCGAGATGTTCTTCGGCTGGGTCTCCCAGTTCCCCGGATGGATGGAGATCACGTGGCCAGAGTCGGTCATAAAAGAATACAATGAACATATTGCAAAACTGAACCAGATCTGTAGACGATAGGAGACGGGCGAAACGTAACAGAATCATTACGTTTCGCTCTTTTCATGCTCAATGACGGGTGGATATACTTATTGTGTAAGAAGAAAGGATCGCATTGAAAGGTACAGGTCAGAAAGAATTGGGAAAAACAAATCTCGGAAAAAAGTATAATGAAAAGGGCTGGGATCTACAGAATGGGCTGACATCGGGAACACCGGACCCTGATGCTGCCATTGAGTGGTATGAAAAAGCCGTGGAGTGCGGAAGCACAACGGCGATGGTCAACCTTGGCAACATCTACGAA
>CADCPV010000241.1 GCA_902803345.1 uncultured Eubacteriales bacterium
AAAGGAGGCAAAACTGATGCTGAGAACTGTTGCGACAAAATACGGAGTAATTGAAGGTATTCCCTGCGGCGACCCGAGAGTCACCGTTTTCTGGGGAGTCCCCTTCGCGAAGCCGCCGGTCGGCGAACTACGCTGGCTTGCTCCGGAGCCGTTGGAACCATGGGAGGGAGTTTATCACGCGGACCGGAAGCCTCCGATCGCGATGCAGCTTCAGCCCGGAGAAGAATGGACCGATTTCTATACGAAAGAACTCAATCCGACCGCGTATGAATATGAAGTCAGCGAAGACTGTCTTTATATGAATATCTGGTCTCCCGCAAAATCCGAAAAAGATAATCTTCCGGTATTCTTCTATATTCACGGAGGCGGATTTACGGCAGGGTACCCCTTTGAAGTGGAATTTGACGGCGAACGCGTAGCAAGGAACGATGTCATTTTCATTACTGTCGGCTACCGGCTGAATGCGTTTGGATTCTTCTCTCACCCGGAGCTTCGTGAAAAGTGCCTCGGAAACCAGGGACTTCTTGACCAGCTTGCAGCGCTGAAGTGGGTTAAAGAAAATATCAGCGCATTCGGCGGCGATCCCTCCCGCATTACCATCTGCGGTCAGTCCGCAGGCGGAATGAGCGTATCGAGCATTCTCAATTCTCCCCTTTCGGAAGGCCTGGTTTCGGGCGGCATCATGATGTCCGGAGGAGGACTTCGCCCCGAAAAAGGCGGCGTCGGTCCCTGGCTTTCTTTGGATGACGCTGAAAAATACGGTCAGGAACTCTTAAAATGCATCGGTGTGGAATCATTGGATCAGGCAAGAGATATTCCGGCGTCGATCATTCTGAAAACCGCGCTCGGCCGCTGGCCGGACGGAAAAAACGGCCCGCTCCGCTGGCGTCCCGCAATTGACGGATACTTCTTCAAAGAAGAGCTGCGTGACGCGATTCTTTCCGGCAGAAATCTCGGCGTCCCGATCATGATCGGCTGCTGCCGCGACGAAAACCGTCCGAGAGGTTTCTTCGGCGGCTCCGAAACCATCGAAAGCTTCAAAAAGAGAATCCACGAAGAATACGGCGAAAAAGCCGATGAGTTCTTAAGTCTCTGCGACCTTTCATCCGAGGAATCCTTCAAGGACTTCCGGAACAACGAGCTCGGCCTTGCCATGGGCTACACCGGCGCGATGGCCTACGCCAGAAAGAATGCCGAACTCGGCAGAAAAGCCTGGACCTTTGTCTTCGACCATGACATTCCGGGCGACGACGCCGGTTCCTTCCATGGTTCCGATATGTGGTTTGTCTTTGATTCTGTCGGTCACAGCTGGCGTCCCTTCACGGGAAAGCATTACGATCTCGCGCGGCAGGTCAGCTCCTACTGGTGCAACTTCGTGAAAACCGGCAATCCGAACGGATCTGACCGAAACGGCGAAGTGCTCCCCGAGTGGAAGGCCTTTGACGCGGAAGAGGAATTTACAATCTGTTTCAAGGACGCGCCGGAGAAATTTGACGAAGGAAATTACCAGATCAAGCGTCTCGCACAGAAGCATTACCTCGGTGAATAAGAATTGTTTCCGTTTATGAGGCCGGATTTCCTCCTTTCACCGGCCTCATAAACCTCTGTCATACAGGAAAGGGCATAATATGCTGAGAAAAGTACATCTGACAAACGGTATGATTGAAGGCGTCCCCTCAGGTGACCCGCGAATTACGGTTTTTAAAGGCGTTCCGTATGCGAAGCCGCCCGTCGGCGATCTTCGATGGCGTGCGCCGCAGAAATATAATGAACACTGGGAAGGCGTGCGGCGGATGGATAAATTCCCGCCGATGTGCGTCCAGGTGCTTCCGGGCTCCGATCCCGATGAATTCTGGACAAAAGAACTGAACCCGACCTCAACCGAATACACCATGTCCGAGGACTGCCTGTATCTGAACATCTGGTCTCCCGCCAAAACCGTCAGGGATAATCTCCCCGTATTTTTGTGGATCCACGGCGGCGGGATGCAGGCCGGATATTCCTATGAAATGGAATTTGACGGAGAAAAGGTTGCCAGAGAAGGCGTCATTATGATTACGGTCGGCTACCGGCTGAATATTTTCGGCTGGATGGCTCATCCGGAGCTCACCAAAGAGGATCCCGACGGACCGAAAGGAAACTACTGCCTTCAGGACCTGATTTTCGCGCTTCGCTGGATCCATGAAAATATCCGTGCCTTTGGCGGCGATCCTTCGCGCATCACAATCGGCGGGCAGTCCGGCGGTGCAGGCGCTGTGATTTCACTGATGAGTTCGCCTCTCGCAAAGGGGCTCTTCTCCGGTGCGATTTCCCAGTCCGGCGGCGGACTAAGGGCTTTCGGTTACGGTACCGACTGTACGGACATGAAGACGGCCGAAGAGACGGGCATTGAAGTCCTGAAAATCCTTGGTGTCCGCTCTATCGCAGAAGCAAGAAAGCTTCCCGCCGAACAGATTTATGCGGCCTATCGGAAAATCTCCGGCGGATTCTCCCGCTGGTCTCCGCGTGTTGACGGCGTTTTGCTTCCGGAAAGCACACTGGACTGCATGATTCACAACCGTCATCATCAGATTCCCTATATTGTCGGAAACACCCGGGATGAGGGTATGGGCGGACCGGCAGCCGGACCGCTTCCGAAATCCATGGAAGAATTCCGGCGCCAGGTTCAGATGATCTTCGGAGACCATACAGACGAGTTCATCGAAAAATTCGGCATCCGGACACTTGATCAGGCAATCGAAAT
>CADCPV010000242.1 GCA_902803345.1 uncultured Eubacteriales bacterium
CACCTGTTTTTCCTGCGTAAATTGACTTTTTTACGGTTTTATGCTATGATAATCCCGCCTGTATAACGACGCTTTAAGCAAAGAAACACGCGGGCACAGCAACAGGAAACGCGGAAGCAGAAAACAATTCATCTTAGGGACTTGACAATTCCCAAAGACGTGTTATAATGCTTTTGTTGTCCGATCGGACATCATGTACGTGTAGCTCAGCTGGATAGAGCGTCTGACTACGGATCAGAAGGCCGGGGGTTCGAATCCTCTCACGTACAGAAAAGAGTGCGAGGGGTTCCCGAAAGGAACCCCTCCTTCTCTGTGTGTAAAAATATCTGTTATGCCTGAATGGGCCTGAGGGAATCACGACAATGAATAAACTGATAAAACCGGGCTTTCTTGCTGCCCTGATGATCATGCTCCTGCTGCTTCCTGCCTGTACCGGCAGGGAGGTCCCCTGGGACGGGGACAGAAGCACCGAAGAAACGTCTTCCTCTGCGGAAGGGTCGGGCTCTTCCATAAAAGAAACGGAAAGCGGAACCGGTACGGAATCCGCCTCCGAATCCGACACCGGATCCGAAGATTCCTCTGAAGAAACACAGGAATGGACGATCGAAACGCTGCCGAGCCCGGAACAGGGCACAGCGGGCAATGAACCGTCGGAAGAGGACTATCCGGAACGGCTTTTAGACAGTTCCGCGCTCGGTGTGGACTCCCAGGCTTACTGCGTGCTCGCAAATGACGGACATGTGGTCATGGGCAGAAAAGAGCTGAAGGCTTACGCGCCTGCCAGCATCACCAAGGTCCTGACGGCGCTTGTCGTCATGGAGCATGCGGATCTGTCGGAAAAGGTCACGATCCAGGAATCCTCGGTGACCGACAATCTGGAACCGATGAGTTCCGGCGTCTATCCGTCTTTTAAACCCGGGGAAACCGTTACCGTTGAAGATCTTCTGTATGCGCTGATTCTGGCTTCCACAAATGCTGCAGGCAATATTTTAGCGGACTATGTCGCAGGTTCGACGCCGGCATTTGCGGAAATGATGAACCAGAAAGCGACGGCTCTCGGGGCGGTGAATTCGCACTTTATGAATGCGCACGGCCTGGACCAGGAAGGGCATTACAGCTGCGCTTATGATATGACGCTGATCCTTCGGGCAGCGATTTCCTATGACCCGCTCCGGATCATCCTGAGCAGCCAGAAATATACGATTCCGCCGACGGAATACACCGACACGCGGGCAGTGCAGATGGGGCACCAGATTGTCAACGGCAACCGCTATGTGCCGGGCGTCACCGCCGGGAAGCCGGGCTGGACAGTAAAGGCGCAGGGAACGCTTCTCACGGCAGTGGAGCGGCCGGAGTCCATATACTACATCTGCACGATGCATTCAGACAACGGCAACCAGTACGACGATACCGAGAATATCATCGAATTCATGAATGCAGGCCTCGACGGACGGACGCCGGTGCTGAAGCCTCTCGTGCACAACATGGTGATTACGAACATGGACGATACGGGGGCGGACCTGTTCTATACGGTCGACAACGGCGGCGTTACTTCCCGGATTGTCTACTGGGATATGCTGAAAGGCACTCCTGCCGCGGTATTCGGGCCGGAGGCAGGCGTGAGGCCTACCATGGGCGTGCACCTTTCGCTGCCGTACTATGGGCCCTATGTCGTACAGATTTTTGTAACTGACGATACGGGCGAGGAAAAAGGCCTCAGCTTCTATGTGCTCTACACCGGCAGACGGAACAGGGGCATTACGGAATGGAACGGCCAGCAGTATATCATTGACGAGTTCGGGCTTCTGCGCTGCGGCGGCGGGGTGGAGGTGCCCGAAGGTATTTTCTATACCAATGCGGACGGCGCGATTGCGCACGGCTTCTGCGGGCGTTTCTATGCCGGCGAGGACGGCCGGATTGTGACCGGCTGGGTGACTGCCGAGGGCGTTACCTGCTACTGCCAGGGAGACGGCCGGATCGCGACCGGAAGAATGCGGATCGGCGGTGTGGAATACGAGTTCAACGAATACGGCGCCCTGATCGGCGAAAAGACGGAATAAGCACTTCCGGCATCGGATCCGGCGGAGGAGAACGGAACATGAAGTGGAAAGAATATACAATTCAGACGATTACGGCAGCAGAAGACCTCATTGTGGACGCGCTGTCGGATCTCGGGATTTCAGGCGCGGAAGTGCGGGACAAGGCACCGATTCTGCCGGGCGATACCATGGAAATCTACAAGGATGTCATGCCGGTGCCGGAGGAGGACGACGGATCGGCGGAGGTGGTGTTCTATCTCGACGCGGATGATCCAAACGCCAATGAAAAAATGCTTCAGGCTGTAAATGAAGCCCTTCTGGAGCTTCGGGATTTCATGGATATCGGCCCCGGAACGATCACCGAAGGCGAGACCGAGGATACGGACTGGGTCAACAAGTGGAAAGAGAATTTCCATGCCTTTACGGTCGAAGATATCCTGATCAAGCCGACCTGGGTCCCGATGCCGGAGGATGCGGAAGGGAAGACACTGATTGAAATCGACCCCGGCACCGCTTTCGGAACCGGTTCGCATGAGACGACCAAACTCTGCATTCACGGAATCCGGAAATTCATGAAGCCCGGCGATCGGGTGCTGGATGTCGGCACGGGCTCAGGCATTCTCGGAATCATTGCGCTGAAACTCGGCGCAGGCGCTGTTCTCGGCACTGATATCGACGAGCTCGCGGTGTCCCAGGCGGAGGAGAATATTGAAAGAAACGGCATCGATCCCGCGCGTTTCCCGGTGCTTTTGGGCGACATTATCAGCGATACGGATCTTCAGGCGCGGGCAGGGACGGAGCAGTATGATCTCGTGCTTGCCAATATCCTCGCCGATATTATTATTCCCCTGCAGAAAGTGGTGTGGGCGCAGATGAAAATCGGTGCGAAGATGAACCTTTCGGGGATCATCAATATCCGCGCGGATGAGGTTCGGGAAGCGCTTCTTGCGAACCCGCATTACAGGCTGATTGACACGGAAATCCTCGGGGAATGGGTTTCGTTTACGGTGGAGCGGGTGAGCTGACATGACGCACTTTTTTATCAGTCCGGATCAGATCTCGGGAAATGAAGCGCGGATCACCGGGCCGGACCTCAACCATATGAAAAATGTGCTCCGGATGAAGCCCGGCGAACGGCTGTCTCTTTCGGACGGAAGCGCGCAGCAGTATATCTGCGAGATCGCATCCTATACGGATACGGAGGCTGTTCTTCGGATTGTGGATATCGAAGGCGCATCCGCGGAGCTTCCGGCGGAAATCACGCTGTTTCAGGGGCTCCCGAAGGGCGAAAAGTTTGAGCTGATCCTGCAGAAATCGACGGAACTCGGCGCAGTCCGGATCGTTCCTGTTTCGATGGCCCGCTGTGTTGTAAAACCGGACCCGAAAAAAGAGGGGAAGAAGCTGGAACGTTATCGGAAAATCGTTGAATCCGCCGCGAAGCAGTCCCGGCGGAACCGGATTCCGGAAGTGATGCCGGTAATGAGCCTCAGAGAAGCGGTATCCTATGCATCCGGACAGGGTATGAAGCTGCTCTTTGCTTATGAAAAGGCGGAAGATTCTGAGGAAACACGACGCGTGATCGGAAGCATCCGTCCGGGAGAGCGGATCGGGATTGTCATCGGGCCGGAGGGAGGCTTTGCCGATGAAGAGGCGAAGAGTCTTCGGGATGCAGGCGCCGGGACGGTAACGCTCGGGAAGCGGATCCTTCGGACCGAAACCGCACCGCTGTACCTCTTATCGGTGCTTGCGTACCAGCTTGAATTTTGTCAGTAACAGGAATCAGAAACGATGGAAATCTATCTTGACAATTCCGCGACGACCCGTGTCGATCCGGAGGTTCTCGCCCTTATGAAAACCGTGATGGATGAGGATTACGGCAATGCGGCGTCGCTGCATAAAAAAGGCGTGGAAGCTGAAAAATATGTCCGCCGCGCGAAAGAACAGATCGCGGAAACGCTGAAATGCGCACCGCAGAATATCTACTTTACTTCCGGCGGAACGGAGTCCAACAACTGGGCAATCCGGAGTGCAGCGGAGGCCTATCAGCGTTCCGGGAAGCACCTGATCACAAGCTCCGTTGAGCATCCGAGCGTGAAGAATACGATGAAATACCTCTCGGAGCAGGGGTATGATGTGACCTGGCTTCCGGTGGATTCCGATGGCCTCGTCTCGGTCGAAGACGTGAAGAACGCACTCCGTCCGGACACGATCCTCGTATCCGTTATGCAGGTCAACAACGAAATCGGCGCGGTGGAACCAATCGCCGAAATCGGCGAAATGCTGCACCGGGAAAAGCCGGATGTGCTCTTCCATGTGGACGCAATTCAGTCTTATGGGAAATACCGCATCAACCCGAAACGGATGCACATCGATCTTCTGTCCGTGAGCGGACACAAGCTGCACGGCCCGAAGGGCGTCGGTTTCCTGTATGTCTCGGACCGTGTGAAGCTCCGGCCGCTTCTCTACGGCGGCGGCCAGCAGAAGGGGATGCGCTCCGGGACGGAGAATGTGCCCGGCGAGGCGGGACTCGGACTTGCGGCGGAAAAAATGTATCGGAACCTGGATGAAAATACCGCAGGCCTGTATGAGCTGAAGGCGCGTCTTTGCTCGGGTCTTCAGCAGATTGAAGGCACCCGGATCAACGGAAAAAAAGATAAGTCGTCCGCGCCGCACATCATAAGCTGCAGCTTTTCAGGCGTCCGTTCGGAAGTCCTGCTGCATGCGCTGGAGGACCGCGGCATCTATGTATCCTCGGGCTCTGCCTGTGCTTCTTCGCATCCTTCCGAGATCAGCACGCTGCTTTCGATCGGGCTCACAAAGGAAGAACAGGAGGGTACGATCCGCTTCTCTCTCTCGATTCACACAAAAGAGGCGGAAATCGACGAAACGCTTCAGGCGCTTCAGAAAATTCTACCCGTATTACGGAGGTATCAGAGACGATGAAGTTTCACGCTTTTCTGATTAAATACGCGGAAATCGCGATCAAGGGAAACAACCGGAAATATTTTGAGGACGCGCTCGTGAAGCAGATCCGCTGGCATTTAAAGCGGGTCGAGGGTGAGTTCTCGGTCTATAAAACGCAGGGACGGATCTATGTCGATGCGGCCGGGGATTACGATACGGATGAAGTGATCGAGGAACTGCAGCATGTCTTCGGGATCCTGTGGATCTGCCCGGTTGTCCGGGTGGAGGACCGCGGCTTCCGGGCGCTTTCGGAGGATGTCGTCCGCTATATGGACGAGACCTATCCGGACAAAAAGCTGTCTTTCAAGGTGGAATCGCGCCGCACACGGAAGGATTTCGAGCTGAATTCACAGGAAATGAATGTGGAGCTCGGACACGATATTCTGCAGGCCTTCCCCGAAATGCGCGTCGATGTGCATAAACCCGATGTCATGCTCCGGGTTGAGGTTCGCGAGGACTATATCAATATCTATTCGCAGGAAATCCGCGGGCAGGGCGGCATGCCGCTCGGAACATCCGGAAAGGCGATGCTCCTTCTGTCGGGCGGCATCGATTCCCCGGTTGCAGGCTATATGATTTCCCGGCGCGGCGTCTTTATCGACGCGGTCTATTTCCATGCACCGCCCTATACCTCAGACCGGGCAAAACAGAAGGTTGTGGATCTTGCGAAGATTATTTCGCGCTATACGGGGCCGGTGCGGCTGCATGTCGTCAATTTCACGGATATCCAGCTTGCGATTTACGAGAAGTGTCCGCATGACGAGCTGACGATTATCATGCGCCGTTATATGATGAAGATTGCGGAGCATTTTGCGAAGGAAACGGAATGCGATGCGCTCGTGACCGGCGAGTCGATCGGCCAGGTCGCTTCCCAGACGATGCAGTCTTTACTCTGCACGAACAGTGTCTGCACGCTTCCGGTATACCGGCCGCTGATTGCCTTCGACAAGAACGATATTGTGGCGATCTCTGAGAAAATCGGGGCTTTTGAGACCTCAATCCTGCCTTACGAGGACTGCTGCACGATCTTTGTCGCAAAGCACCCCGTGACGAAACCGCGGCTTTCGGTCATTGAAAAATCCGAGGAAAATCTGAAGGATGTGATTGATGATCTTATGGCGCGCGCGATCGAATCCGTCGAAGTGATCCTCTGCCAGGCCTGAGCTGCTTCTGACTGCTCTGGAACGGAAGCTGCCGGAACAGACAAAAGAAAGGGCAGCCTGAAAACAGGCCGCCCTGTGATTGCGAAAAGAAAATCCGTATCAGGATTCCGGGGAATCCTTATTTAATGATATACGGATCCAGCGTTTCAAGGATCTCGGTGAGTTCCCCGTCGCCGTGGATGTTCAGATTAATCGGCTTCGACAGATCCAGCGAGAAAATGCCCATGATGGACTTGGCGTCGATGACATAGCGCCCGGACACCAGATCAAAGTCAGAATCGAATTTCGCAAGATCGTTGACGAAGGATTTTACCTTGTCGATTGAATTTAAACTTATCTGAACGGATTTCATAATTATCCCTCCTTTGTGAGTTTACGCCATTATTGTAATAGTTTACGGAGAAATTGTCAAGACATGGATGCCCGAAACATGAAAATCGCTTTCCATACCCTCGGCTGCAAGGTGAATCTGTATGAAACCGAGGTGATGTTGGGGCTCGCCCGCGAGGCGGGTTTTTCGATTGTGCCCTTTTCCGCTGCGGCGGACATCTATGTCGTCAATACCTGCACCGTGACGAACATGGCGGACAAAAAGTCCCGCTCCTACCTTCGGCGTCCGCGGAAGCTCAATCCGGAGGCCGTGATCGTGGCCTGCGGCTGCTATGCCCAGACGGAAGGAGAGAAGCTTCTTCAGGAGGGGATCGCGGATCTGATTGTCGGCGCGGATGAGAAGCAGGATCTTCTCCGGATCTTGGAGGATTATGTGGATAAAGGCATCCGCCGTCCCGTTCGGGACGTGTCGCTTCGGGCGCCGTATTCCGAGATGCGCCTTCGTACGCTGGAAACACGTACACGCGCGGATATCAAGGTGCAGGACGGCTGCAACCAGTTCTGCTCTTACTGCATTATCCCCTATGCGCGCGGCAGAATCCGGAGCCGGGAGATTTCAGACTGCGTCCGGGAAATCCGGGAGCTTGCGGATCAGGGTGTGCGCGAATTTGTCCTTACGGGAATCCATTTAAGTTCCTACGGCCGGGACTTTCCCGATCCGAAGGGCGATGAATTCCTGCAGCTTGTCAGGGCCGTCTCAAAGATCCCGGGTGTCGCAAGGATCCGCTTCGGGTCTCTGGAGCCCCGGATCGTAACGGAGGAATTCGCAAAAGCGCTTTCGGCCATTCCGAAGGTCTGCCCGCACTTCCACCTTTCGCTTCAGAGCGGCTGCGCGGAAACACTCCGGCGCATGAACCGGCACTATACGCCCGAAGAATACCGGAAGAGCTGTGAAATCCTGCGGAGATATTTTGACGAGCCGGCGCTGACAACGGATGTGATCGTCGGCTTCCCCGGAGAAACCGAGCAGGAATTTGAGGAGTCTTACCGCTTTGTCGAAAGCATCGGCTTTTATGAGCTGCATGTATTCAGGTATTCAAGAAGAAAAGGAACCGTCGCGGACCGGATGCCCGACCAGGTGGCGGAGGAAATCAAGACAGCGCGTTCTGACCGGCTTCTTAGGCTGAGTTCGGAGATGTCCGAACACTACTGCCTGAGAAAATGCGGAACGGATGCGGAAGTCCTGACGGAACAGCCGGGGATTTATCAGGGGGAAAGAAGGTATTTCGGATATACAAGAGAGTACATCCGCACAGCGGTTCTTTCCGAGACAGAAGGAAACCGGATTGTCCGTGGAACCCTGAAGCCTTCAGGTGATCCGGACCTCATGCTTCTTGTGTAAATCCAACAGATCAGGACCGTGAAAATCATCGTTTTTTCACGGATGCTCTATTGAAGATTTGCAAAGAATATTATATAATTATAGTTTGTAAAAATGTCGGGAATTCCCGCAAAGAACAGTGAAAAGCTTTATCAGAGAAATATGCAAACAGGAGGGCTGTTCAGCCATGGCTGATTTTAACGACACACAGTTTATCCGGCTTCCCGGAATGAACGGTTATGAAATGCCGAACCAGATGGATGCTTCCGATGTGCTGAAGCAGGTTTATGCTGCCCTCAGGGAGAAGGGCTACAATCCGGTCACGCAGATTGTCGGCTATATCATGTCGGGCGATCCGACCTATATTACGAACTATCAGAATGCCCGTTCCCTGATCATGAAAGCAGAGCGGGACGAACTTCTGACAGAGCTGGTGGAGCATTATATCAAGACGGCGCTATGAGAATCATGGGTCTCGACTACGGCGAGAAAACAGTCGGCGTCGCCGTGAGCGACCCGTACGGCTGGACCGCACAGGCACTCGAGACAATCGGGAGGAGCAGCGAAAACAAGCTCCGCGCGACATACCGGAGACTTTCGGATCTGATCGCCGAATATGAAGTTTCGGAGATCGTGGTCGGCCTGCCGGTTCTGATGTCGGGAGAGCGCGGAACGCGGGCACAGCTTGCGGAAGACTTTGCGGAAACGCTCCGAAAACGTACGGGCCTGCCGGTGCATCTTGTGGATGAGCGGCTGACGACGGTTGAAGCGGATGAAATTCTGTCAGAGAGCGGTGTTCCGAAAGCCGAACGGAAAAAGGTGATCGACCAGGTCGCTGCCGGGCTGATTCTGCAGGATTACCTGAATCAGCGAAAAACAGGAGATGAGAATGGAAGAGCAGATTGTATTTGAAACCGATGAGGGTGAAGTGCTGTTTTATGTGATTGAGGAGACCCGGGTCAACGGCACGAATTATCTACTCGTAACGGATTCCGAGGAAGAGGAGGCAGATGCCTACATTCTGAAGGATACCTCTTCGCCGGAAGACCGGGAAGCCGTCTATGAGATGGTGGAGGATGAGGAGATCCTCTCGGCGCTCCAGAAGGTTTTCAGGGAACTTCTGGACGACACGGATATCGAATTATAGTTTTACAGGAGTATACATTGTCACAGACGAAGAAGAGAAATTATTATGATAATACCTCGGAACGGATCGTGAATGTCATACCGCTCGG
>CADCPV010000243.1 GCA_902803345.1 uncultured Eubacteriales bacterium
GCGAACTGGTTTGAAGAGAAACGCGGGCTTGCGACCGGAATTGCTTTTATGGGATCAGGCTTAGGCGGCATGATTTTCAATGCGCTCGGCGGCGTGCTGATTGAAAACCTCGGTTTCGCGGCGGTCTATCGGATTTATGCGGTCATCATTGCGGCGGTTGCGGTTCCGATGGTGTACCTGCTGATCCGGGAGAAGCCGGCAGACTGTTCCCTGCTTCCCTATGGTGAACGTCCCGGAACAGACGGAAAATTCTTTCACGAAGTAATCTATGGTGCTTCCTGGGGCGAGGCGCTTCGTTCCAAAGAATTGTACCTTTTACTGTTTTCCGCGCTTGCGATCGGCTTTTCCACGAGCGTTCTGAGTTCGAGCATTGTGACGAACGTTTCGGACAGCGGGTACCTTCCGACCTATGCCGCGATGGTAAATGCGGTATATCTCGGCGGTGTCAGTTTAGGAAAAATCATCCTCGGCGGGATGTTTGACCGCTTTGGGATGAAAAAAGCGCTTCTGATTGCGCTTCTGATGCAGATGATCGGCCTTTCGGGCATGTATTTTGCGAATCTTCAGCCGATGCATATCCTTTTAGTGCTTGGGGCTTCCATCGGCTGCGCGTCGGGGACAGTTGCCTTCCCGCTGATGACGCAGGCAGTGTTCGGAAACCGGGACTATACCGCGCTTGCGGGACTGATGATGGCGCTCGGAAACCTCGGCGGCTGCATCGCACCCTTTTTCGGGAATGCGGTCTTTGATGCGGCGGGAAGCTACCGGATCGCCTATATTGCCGCAGCTGTCATTACCGTTCTGACCCTTGTGACTTCACTGATTGTGAAAACCATTCCAAAACCGGAGGCATCGGATGCTGTTTCATGAAATCGAACCGGCCGTTTTCCATAACGAATATGTAAACTGTTTCGCAGAAGAAAAGGATTTCTTCCTCGGATACCGGGGATCTCTGGTACTTGCGGGAGAGCAGGACGGGAGGATTGTGCTTCCGACAGTCGGGGAGGCGCTGACAGCTTATGAAAAAAGATCGGATTCTTCGCCGAAAGTCCCGGAACTTTCGGAATTCCGTTATCTGTTCTCGATCGACAGCCGGCGCTTTTTCACGCTGACGGACCGGGAGGCAGAGCCTTTCGGACCGTATACCTTTCAGACCATGCGGTATCTTCGGATTGCAAAGCCGATGGATCTTTCGTATGCGGCGGCAATCGGCGCACAGCTTCATCAGTGGTACCGGAGGACCCGTTTCTGCGGCGCCTGCGGGCATGCGCTCGTTCACGCTGAAAACGAACGGATGATGCGCTGTCCCGTCTGCGGGGAAATGTACTACCCGGTGATCAGCCCGAGCGTGATTATCGCCGTGCGGAACGGGGAGAAAATACTGCTGACCAAATACGCGCCGACGCATTTTCCGCAGTCGACGCATAACGCTAAAGCGACGTATGCTCTGGTCGCGGGCTATATCGAAATCGGCGAGACACCCGAACAGTGTGTTGCGCGCGAAGTGATGGAGGAAGTCGGACTCCGGGTGAAGAACATCACCGTATGGAAGAACCAGCCCTGGCCCTTCTCGTCGACGCTTCTTCTTGGCTATTACTGCGATCTTGAGGGGCCGGATCAGATCACCCTGCAGGAGGATGAACTTTCCGTCGCGGAATGGGTGCGAAGAGAAGATATGCCAGACCGTTCCAGAGACATCAGCCTCACGAGCAACATGATGGAGGCCTTCCGCCTCGGCCGGGATCCCCGGACATAAATCAGTTCCTAAAAAACGTGAAAATAAATAAGGAGGCATTCAAGTTGGACAAAAGGACACGCGTTTTAAACGCAATGAACAAGCTGCCGGTGGATCATGTGCCCTGCGGGTTCTGGTTCCATTTCAGCGGCAGAGAGGCACACGGCGAGGAGTGCGTGCAGGCGCATCTTCGCTATTACCGGGAGACGGACCTGGATTTTCTGAAGGTAATGTGCGACGGCTTCTTTTCCTACCCGCTCTCTCAGGACGTGAAAACAGCGGAGGACTGGTGGAAGCTTACGCCCCTTGGAAAGGATCACCCCTACATAAAGGACCAGGTCTGGCGCGCAAAGCGAATCGTGGAGGAAATCGGGCAGGAACGCTGCGTTTTCTACAATGTTTTTGCGCCTTTCTCGTCGATCCGTTTTGCGACGGACGATGACTTTGTGATGGAGAGCCTTCGGGAGAATCCGAACGCGGTGCTGCATGCTTTGGATGTGATCGCGCAGGACCACGCGCTGCTGTCGGAACTTTTAATCAGGGAAGCCGGCTGCGACGGCATTTACTTCCCGGTACAGGGCGGCGAATGGAACCGCTTCACCCCGGAGGAGTATCACAAATA
>CADCPV010000244.1 GCA_902803345.1 uncultured Eubacteriales bacterium
ACTCCTTCAGGTTTACGTTCTTGACATCCAGGATCAGCATGTGTCCCGGTGCGTGCGTAATCGCGAAGTCCGGCTTTGTGTTCATGACAACAGACTGCGGTGTGACGCCGCACGGCCAGAACATCGTCACTTCGCCTTCATGGATATCAACCGGATCGCCGAATTCCGGATGGTTGATATCCTTTATGCCGATCACGGACGGATCGCCGATGTGAATCGGGCTTCCGTGCACCTTCGGCAGTGTCGCGGAAACTGTGACGGCCTTTACGACTTGCTCCGGCGGAACCGGACGCATGGAGACAACCATTTTTCCGGAGAAAACGCCGGCCGGAATGGTATCGATCCCGGTGATGTACATCGGAACGTTGCGGCCCATCGTATTGTGCCGCATCTCGATTCCTGCCTCGACCAGTTCGGACTCAAAGCTGAAGGAACATCCGATCAGGAAACCGACCAGATCGTCGCGCCAGAACTGCTCCACATCCGTATATTCGCCGGTGCAGACACCTTTCTCATAAATCCGGTACTTCGGGAAATCCTTCGCGATATCACAATCCTCAGCCATAAACTTCGTAAACCGGCTGCCCGTATCCAGCACTTCCAGAACCGGGCAGGCTTTCGGATTCCGCTGCGCAAACAGCAGAAAATCATACGCCAGATCCTTCGGCAGAATAATCAGATTCGCCTGCGCGTAGCCCGGACACAGACCGCTCGTCGGCTCCGTATATTCACCCTTCCGAATCAAATGCCGCATCTCCAGCGGACTTTTATCCTTATAATCGCTAATCATTCTTCTACCCTTTCCTCCTTATTCTTCTTCACGCGGTAAAAACAGCGGTCCTCTCAGATTCCTTCGATGTTCCTTCCACGCCTTATTCGCTTCGCGCATCAGCCGCTGGGATTCCTGGATCGTGCATCTTGTAAAGAGCACCTTCTGTCCCGGCCGCAGCTGGGCGAACAGCGGAATGTCCACATTGATTATCGACGCGATCTTGGCGTAGCCGCCGGTGGTCTGGCGGTCTGCCATCATGACGATGGGTTCGCCGGTGCCGGAGATCTGCACACTGCCGTTGACGATGCCGTCGGACAGGATGTCCGGTCCGTTGACGGTCTCGACTTCCGGTCCTTTCAGGCGGAAGCCCATGCGGTCACTCTGGTTGCTGATCGTGTATTTGCTTGTATAGAAGGTATTGATGCCCTTCTTGGTGAACATATCTTCCTGCGGGCCGGGGATGACGCGGATGATCGTCGTCTCCTTATCTTCCGGTGAAACAAGATGCCGCTCGGGCACCCACCGCCAGGAGAGATTCTGCTTGCCGAAGCCCGGATGCCGCAGTTCGATGGTGTCGCCGGCCTGCAGGGCGCGGCCATGGAATCCGCCGATACCGCAGCGCACATTTGTGCTCCGGCTGCCCATGACCTCCGGAATATCCAGCCCGCCGCCGATTGCGATGGACCCGAAGGTTCCGACATTTCCGGTGATGATAGTAATCATTTTGCCGGCGGGTACGTGGACCGCCTTGTTTGCGGGGTATTTCTTTCCTTCCACATCAATGGTGAAATCGCCGCCGCAGACAGCAATATTTACCTCCTCGTCAAACCGGAGAATGGGTCCGGCGAGGCAGAATTCGATGACAGCCTCCGAATCCAGATTGTTTACCAGGCAATTTGCCATTCTGGAAGCCACGCGGTCAATAAATCCGCCGGGCGCGAACCCGCTGTTCTGGTAGCCCAGCCGCCCTTTGTCCTGGATCGTGGTGCGGGGACCGGGAAAAATCACATGCATTGCCATTGCTCAGCCCTCCTTGATCCACTGGTATTCATATTCACCGTTTTCGATCATCCTTCTTATATGAAAGAATTCCTCTTTTTCAATCGGAATGAACCGGATATATTCGCCCGCCTCGTAGAGAATCGGCTTCTCGCGGTTGGGATCGTACAATTCCAGCGGCGTCCGGCCGATAATCTGCCATCCTCCCGGCGATACCAGCGGGTAGATGCCGGTCTGGTCGCCGGCGATTCCGACGGAACCCTTTTCCAGACGTTCGCGCGGGTCCTTCAGACGCGGCGTGCTGATGGATTTATCCATGCCGCCGAGGTAGACGAATCCGGGCATGAAACCGAGCATGTAAATCAGATAGTCCGGACTGGTGTGCCGCTCGATGACTTCCTGCTCCGAGATGCCGGCGTGTTCGCTGACCGTCGGCAGGTCCGGACCGAATTCTCCGCCGTAGCAGACCGGGATCAGAATGGTTTTCTTCTTCATCCGGTCACCCTCGAAATTCATGACGGAAAGCTCTGCCTCGATCTTCTCTGCGAGCTTGTCAAATCCGATGACAAGGGGACGGTAATGCACCATCAGCGTCGCGTACGTCTGCACGTACTCGGTGACCCCTTTTATTTTCTTTTTTGCAAGCGTCTTTCTGGCAATTCGCACGATTCGGCTGATCTCCGGATCGATTTCATTTCCGAAGACAATCGTCAGTGCGGAATCCCCAACCGGGAGAATTTTATATTCCATATCTGTTCCTTTTCACTAATTGATCAGCTGACCGGGGCTCAAAACGCTTCCCTGTCGTTCTTCTGATTCAATGAAAGACGGAAGCCTGTCAATATGGCAGGCTTCCGCCAGGTATTTAATGTGTCTGTGTTAAGCTTTTTAATCAGCCTGCAATCAGAGCCTGCAGTCCTGTGATAAATGCGCGCATATTTCTTGCAGCGATGAAGATGAAGATTGCGATTACCAGAACAACCAGGATGTTGAACCACATTTTGTTCTTGTGGTTCTTCATGATCTTGTTGTCATTCGCAACGATCAGAAGCAGGATACCTGTGATCGGCAGAAGCAGCGCGTTTGCAGCCTGTGCGAACAGGATGATCTGTGTCGGGCTGGCACCGAGTGTGCAGGTTGCAAAGATACCGAATGCAAGAACGATGATCCAGAAGACTTTGAAGCGTGCCTTCTTCATATCCTCGCCCCATCCCAGAATACCGGAGGAAGCAAATGCTGCTGCCAGCGGTGCGGTCAGGGTACTTGTGATACCTGCTGCAAAGAGACCGAT
>CADCPV010000245.1 GCA_902803345.1 uncultured Eubacteriales bacterium
CGGATCGGTCACAATGCTTACGGTCTGCGTGCCGGGCTCCAGGCCGGTTGCGTCAACGTAGCAACGCAGGCTTTCGTTGATGTTCAGCATCGCAAGGTCTTCGCGGAAGCCGCGCACCAGCACCGGAATCGTATCCTCTTCGATCGAATACAGATACAGCTCGTCCGTGTTGAGGATCTCGATTCTGGAAGTTTCGTAGTTAAACTGCTGACGGACAAAGGCCTCGATTGTGACCGCGACCGTTGCGGTTGTCCCGCCCTCGATAATGGTCACGCCTTCGGGCAGGAACTGCGTCAGGTCGATTTCAAATTCCTTATCGGCGTAAATGCCCTCGATATTGATCATCGACGCCGGGATTGTGATATTGCCAAGCTCTGACAGGTTGCTCTTGAGGCCCTTCACCAGCACGACTTTCGGTGAAACAACCTCTGCGCTCTCCACGCGGAAACCGGTTGCCGGCGTGCCGCTTGTGCCCTCAAGGCTGACAATGACTTCGCGTTTCTTGATAATCGTCGCAGTCAGGGAAACCGTCTCCTGGCTCATCACAAGAGCGCCGTCCAGATTCCGGATTTCCTCTTCATTTGCGTCGTACATTTTCACGACGATATCGTCCGCCGTCACAACGCCCGGGCCTTTCGCATTCAGTTCGGATACATCAACGGTCGCCTTGACCGAATTGACATTACTGAACTTGCTCTTCGGACCGCTCACCGTAATCACAGAAGGCGTGAATTCCACCGGGCCTTCAAACTGCGCATCCTGCGAGAGACTGCCGTCCGGCTTCAGCGCAACCGTAAATTCCTTCTCGATATACTCTTCCATCGAGACGGTAATATTGGGGTCGCTTCTGTAATAGGTCCAGTCGATGACGAGGTCGGAGTTCTTGACCTTGGCCTGCTCGACATTGATGTGAATCCGCTGGCTCGCGATGTCACCGCCGCTGTGATCCACGAGATCTGCCGTACAGGTGAAGAAAGAAGCATTCACCTTGGACTGCTGGCTGGTATGGACACGCGCCACGATATGCGCCGTTTCCGGCTTATTCAGCACGCAGAGCTTTTCATTTGCAAGAAGCTTATCCTCATTCAGATAGGTGATCGGGACATAGACATCCTTTGAAACGAGCGGGTCCTGCGTGTTGGACAGCACCGCCCAGATGATGATGCCGATAAAAACTGCGGCGATCTTCCAGCCGATATTGGTGGTAAAGAAGCGTTTAATCCTGTTTTTCATTTTTGCGCCTCCCTGTCCACTGTTTGATCTTCGCGCCGAGCGAATTCTGCGGTTTTTCGACGGTACGGATGTCGAAAAGCGCCTCGCGCAGGCGGTCGTGCTGAATGTCGCGCGTCAGTGTCCCGTCAAGTGCGATCGAGATCGAGCCGGTCTCTTCCGACACGATAATCGTGATCGCATCCGACACTTCGGAAATCCCGAGACCTGCGCGGTGCCGGGTACCGAGTTCCTTGCTGATCGCATTGTTCTGCGAAAGCGGCAGATAGCAGGTCGCCGCTTCGATCCGGTTGTTCCGGATAATCACCGCGCCGTCGTGAAGCGGGGTGTTTTTCTCAAAAATCTGCTCGAGCATGGATGAGGTGATCACGGCGTCCGTGCGGATACCGGTCTCAATATACTCGGTCAGCGTAATGGTGCGCTCAATGACAATCAGGGCGCCGACTTTATTGGCCGAAAGCACTTCCGATGCACGAACGAGCGCGTCGATCGACTCGGCCGTAAGCCCGCTCTTCGTGTCAGACGATGCCGAAATGATGCCGGACAGGATGTTCCGGTTTCCGAGCTGTTCCAGCGCCTTTCGAAGCTCCGGCTGCAGCACGATAATCGCCGCTAAAAGGATGGACGGCGCCATTTTCTCAAAAAGGAACGAAATATTATCAAGGCGCGTCAGCTTCGCAAGGGCATAAACAGCCAGGAGCACCGCCGCGCCCTTTAATAAGTTCCAGGCCTTGGTCCTCTTAATCCACAAAATGATATAGTAAGCGACAATTGCGAAGATGATCATTTCGATCACCCCGCTGATGCTGAAGGTCAGGGATACACTCCCGATCGTCAGCGTCCCGCCGCTGAACTGAATAAAGTTCTTCACCCGGTTTCCCCCTTTTCCTCAGAAACAGCATTGGTACCGGTAATGCTCTCCACTTTCTTTTCCGCGATACCGACCGAGATTTTCGGTACTGCCTTGACGTAATAGTAGTATTCGTCGTCTTCAAACTGAACCTGCTCGGTCCGGTTGTAGTCGACGCCGATCACAAATGTGATAATGAAAAAGCTGAATGCGACAGCCAGAACAGCCCCAACGAGAAACCGTACGATTGTGATGCCTGCCGTCATGAAATAGTTCCCCAAAAGCACGCCGATCATATACAGCACGCCTCCGCCGACCGCCGCAATCAGCGGCGCATAGCTGATTCTGGAGCGCCGCACAAGGCAGATCAGCAGAAGTGACACGGTCAGCATCAGGAGGATCAGCAGGAATTTCTGGTTCGTCACAAGGTCGTTCAGAAGAAGGTTGACTCTTCCGCCTAAAGTCAGGCTTCCTGACGTCGACGAGAGGACGCTTGCATCCTTCTTCACAACGATAATCAGCGCGTACAGAATGACCGCAAATACAACGACAATGATCTGGATCGGCTGAATGAGAAGCGCCAGAGGAAGAAGCACCGGCGAGAATCCCCACAGAAGCATCAGCAAAGAGAA
>CADCPV010000246.1 GCA_902803345.1 uncultured Eubacteriales bacterium
ACCCGTGCGACGGATTCCGGAGACGGCAGCCGAAGCTCGTCCTCAGCCTGCAGGATCTCCAACACTTTTTCACGGTCCGGTTCCGCAGTTTCCGACGTTTTTGCCTGCACAAGGCTTTCACGGTATTTGCCCGGCGACATTCCGTATGCGTCACGGAATACCCGGTTCAGGACGGTAGGTGAAGAAAATCCGGCATTCAATGCAATATCCGTAATACTGCTGTCCGTATTCTGGAGTTCCGAAAGAACTGCCTGCAGCCGGAGATTTTTCAGGTATTCCGGGAAATCACTTCCGGTAACGCGTTTGAACATCCTTGACACGGTGGATCTCGACAAATAGAGCTGATCCGCGATATCCGTCAGGCTGATCTCATTGCGGTAATTCGTCCATACATAGCGGAGAATTTCCTGAGCTTTGTCATCCCGGTCATTTCCGCCCTGTTCCGCAGAGTCAGCGATCCTGAAATCATTCAGCAGCCTCTGAAGGAGCAGATAATACAGACCTTTTGCCTGAAACTTTTCCCGGTCCGGATCGCCGAGATAGCACATCAGAAGGCCGCGCATAATATTCCGGGTTTCCCCGAGCCGCTGTTCGGATTCTTTGGTGCTGTCGAGATAGAATTTCAAAGAAGTACGTCCCGTTTCCCTGAGAAGTTCGAAGAATGGAATCGACAGAACCGCCGCAAGAAGATTCTCCCCTGCTTCAATCTTTGCTTCCTCCATTGGGTTCAGCAGGATCATGCCGGCTGTATTCAGCTGTACCGTTTCCCGCGGAAGTATTACCCCGCAGCTGCCTTCGACGACATAAAGAATCCGCAGGAAATCGAAGGAAGGCGCAAGTTCCCTGCTGTCATGGAATATCAAAAAGTCAAATTTCTCATTCTGACGTGCCATAAAAATATACCATTGTTTCTTGTAAAACCTTTTTTCTGGAGCCTCCGTAATTCTCCTCAGAAGCTTCCTCTGCCGTTGACCTTCGCATCATCATCAGGAAGTGCCTGCACGACGTCCCAGTGTTCTGCGAGCTTTCCATCCTCCAAACGGTACATATCCACGACCTTCGCCGGATTTCCGTGATTGAAGCTGCATTTGAAAAAGACCGCGACGATATGATTTTGGGATTCGAAGACCTGCTTCACATCCATATACGGTTCGCTTTTGAAGAACTCTTCGGCAAACTCACGGAAGCCGGTGCGTCCGTCTTTCGCACCGATGCTGTGCTGCATATAATCTTCGCGCATAAACTCATCCAGTTTTGAAAGATCATGCGCGTTGAAAACTTCATCGATAAATTTCAGTACTACTTCTTGATCTGTCATAAATTTCCTTACTCCCGAAACAGGCTTCCGTTTCTTTTATCGCCAGACCTGCCCGGAATGACCTGAAGCTCTCATCCCGGGCGGCTCTTTCGCAGGACCGAAAAATCTCAGGTCCCGCAATTCTGTATAACAAATTTACTCTCCGACGTGGAGGTATTTTTCCTTCAGCGCCTTTAAATTCTCGACCTTCTTCTGGGTCATGGCGCCGTTTGCGATTTCATTGCGGTGCTCAATCTTTCCTCCCCAGCGCATACGGGAACGCTCCTGCTCTTCCTTCGGGAACTCATACCGGAAGGAGCCGTCCTTCATCAGGACCTTGCCGTGAATACCGCAGATCGCACACTCTACATGGTCGGAACCGGGGTAGACGCGGACCATGCTCTGGTGGCAGACAGGGCAGGCGCCTTCCGATTCGCCGCGCCATTTCACGCGCTCCTCGTCGGTGTCGGCTGCGAGTGCTGCGATAATGTTCTCTGCCATCTTGTCCGCTCTTGCCATCTCCTTCGGAACACCGAGGATATGCTGCACCGCCATCGCGCCGTAGTATACGTGGGTATCAATCACGTCGACGCCCGCGGACATCATGCCTTCATACATGATCGGGATTGTCATCATCGTCCAGTTTTCGGTCATCGCGCCGCCGACGCCGACAAGGCAGCCGATCCTCGGCTTGAACGCGCGCTCGTCCGGAAGAAGCGGATTGCCGCTTGCGAGGCGCTCTTCCTTCGCGGTCGCGAGGAACGTAATATCATGGGACGGACCGAGACGGTCGCAGAGCGTTTTGAAAGTTCCGGAGGGAGAAGTCTCATAGACCGGAGAGCCGATGATGATGCAGTCCGCGTCATAATAAGCGTCCTCGATGATGTGGAAATCATCCTTGTGGATGCAGGTGCCGTTCGTGCGGCCGGAAAGAATGCCGACGACGCAGCCGCAGCAGCCGGTGCAGGGCTTGATGTCCAGGTCATCCGGGCGGATGAATTTGATCTCATGGCCGGCTTCCTGGCACTTCAGGAGGACTTCTTTAAGGAATACGTCCGTATTGGACATTTTTCTGCCGAAAGACAGGGCTAATACTTTGCTCATAATTCCTCCTTACGCTTCAATCAGTCTCCGCATCGCTTCCTGA
>CADCPV010000247.1 GCA_902803345.1 uncultured Eubacteriales bacterium
ACCCCGGCTCAGCTCAAAGCGCGCTCCGTCTACCATCGTTGAATACGGCATGAACGGATTAATCAGCATTGTCCCGGGAGCTCCGCCTAAGAATCCGCCCTTTTCGATAAGCAGTACGGAAAGTCCTTCGCGCCGTGCAGATATGGCAGCCGCCGTACCTGACAGCCCCCCGCCGATAATGATCAGATCCCAGTGTCGGTCTGTAAAACATTTAATGTCCTTCATAGCCCTCAGTTCCTATAATTTCTGCGTCAACCACATTGAATCCGTTCTGAATTAAGAGTTCCGCTGTTACACCGCTTCCCTTTATCAGCTTTCCCGAAAAGCTCCCGTCATACCGTTCTTTCACACCGCAGCTCGGGCTCCGGGACTGCAGGATCACGAGATCCGGTTTTTCCCGAAGTGCGATTTCCAGCGTCTTTTGCGCTCCCATGCGGTATTCCTGATCAACGTTCACTCCTGCCTTGTTAATCACAACACCATCAACAATCTCCGCCGGGTCACGAGGCGTCGGAAGCCCGCCCATCTGCTCCGGGCAGACCGGGATGACTTCATTACCAGCCAGAAATTCCAGTATCTTTTCATTCCGGTTGTTTCCGTCGTTGTATTTACAGTTTTCGCCCAGGAGTCAGGCGCTGACCATGATTTTCATTGTGGCACTCTTTTACGCTATATTTTGGTAATGTCTTTGCAAAACTTCAATCCATAAGCATCCGGGTTCTCATACCCGTTTAGAATACAAACCGATTTTTCTTGATAAATCTGAAACCCGCAGGACAAATGCAGCTGCAGGGAGGGTTCATTCGTCTTCGAGACAGAATCTGTAATCTCAAACGGGCCGTCTTTCGACAGTTCAGAAAACAATTCCAAAATCAATTTTGATCCATATCCCTGCCGCCTTTTGTCCGGTCTGGTTTCCAGGGCTTCCGCATAATAGCAATTACTTTTTCCAGAAACCGGAAACAGCCGGATTGCGGAGATCCAGGCATCACCTTCCGTTAAGACATAATAACGATTCCCTGGCTGGGAAAAGAAATCCTTCTTCAGGTAATCATGGAACTTTTCTTCTACAAGCCTTCGACCGGTGTCTTCATCAGTACACTCAGGAAAGAAATAAGAGATATTTTCTGTATTGCTTTCGCGGTAGATTTCCATCAGTTTCGGGAAATCCATGTCCTCCAGCCCGTCGAATCTTAAGAACAGAATATTATTCATTTTGATGGCAGTCTCCCGTTTACCCAGTATCTGCTGCTGTTATTTCTTTCCCATCCTCTTCACCGACAGGAAGGAAAGAACCGCATACATCAGAAGTACAAACGTCTTATAGACCGGCCAGAAGGATCCGCTTGCGTTCGCATATAAAATACGCGGCCGTGTCAGAACCATTCTGTAAGCTCGAATGAAAGTATCCGCAGACTGCATCGCCGCATTCATCAGCCGAAGCGCCGGCGTCAGAAATATGGAGAACACGGCAAACAGCGCTGAAAGAATGCCCGCGATAAGGCAAAGCGGTTTGTTCTTTGCAAAGAAGGAAACAGCCAGAAGAATCACAATCACCGCTTCCAGGACAAACGGAATACCGTTCATCACGTTCAGATAACGCCCGCCAAACTGGCTGACCGATGTGATCAGTACGCCGATTCCTTCAAATAAAGTAAATATGCCGCTTATGAGAAGTGGAATCCCCTTCTTTCTGACTATCGCAGAAAGAACCGGAACGAAGAACAGCACGAGATACGGAAACCAGCGAAGGATCGCACCGTAGCGGCTCCGCGCCGAATACATCATCAAATTCATCAGAAACGACGGAACCGCATAAATAGGGATAGTTTCGTGTCCGATACTCTGGATTGTCTGAAGGGTAACCGTCCGTCTGATTTCGCTCCACGGCATATTGAACGGATTGTACATCAGCTGCTGGATCGGTGTATTCACCAGAATCTCCGCAAGCATTCCGATCCCAAAAAGTGATGCAAGCAGAATAATCGGAAGTGCATTTCCGCCGGATTTCCTTTCCTGTGCCGGCGTCGTTTCGGAGACCGGGGCAGTCTCCTCAATCACAGCTGGAGCAGATACCACTGTCGGTGTCTGTATCTGAGGCGGTTCCTGCATCTGCGGCGGTTTTACCGTATTTTTCTGTCCGCAGAACGGGCAGAACGCTGCGCTGTCATTGATCTGTTTTCCACAATTTCTGCAATACATCTTTCAGTTCCTCCTCTGATCCCAGTTCAGGAATAATCATGCGTTTCTGTCTTCTCTTCTCCACAGTACAGATACTTGTATGTTATCGTTTCAATATAGTGATTTCGTTCCTCTTCCTCAACATAAGGATACTCTCAGTCTCTTTAATCATATTGTTTCTATTGTTTCCGTGGAGTTTTTTCTGCTTGTCACAGTATATTTTTCCGTAATTCATTTTCTCTTTCCAGACATCATATGCCTAAATAACCTGGAGCTCAGTATCCGAAAGCAGTGTGAATGGCAGGCCGTGTTTCTCTTCAAACTTCTTATGAGAGGCAACACTGTCCTTGCTCACTCCAAGAATAACCGCTTCTTTATCCATAAACTGAGGATACCGCTCCGCAAAACCGCAGGCCTGCTTAATACAGCCAGAGGTCATATCTTTTTGAGTAGAACAGGATTTCCTTTTCCCCAGGATAGTTCGACAGAGAATTCTTTTTTCCGTTCTGGTCCAGAAGCGTAAACTCCGGCGCTTTGATTCCAACTTCCAACATTTCCTTCCCCCTGATTATCTTATGAATCTGTGCTTATATTTCCAATATCTCCCCTGTACTGATATAATGCAGGTTTCTCATGTTTTTCTTCATGAACGCGTACTGCGGTTCTCCTGTACAGTGACAGGTGTAGTATGCTGTTTCATAAAAATCCAGTTTCCTGGCATATCCTGCCAAAGTATCGTCAGCAGGAAGCTTGGAAAAATGAAATCCGCCGATCAGCACATCTGGCCGGAACCAGTCTTCGATATTCAGAATGCCCTTATGGGAACAGCCGCTGAAAAGGATCCGTTTCCCATTCTCCTCTGCAAGAAGGTACTGTTCGTGACGAAAATCGTCCGGCAAAAGGCGCCCGTCCTTTACCATATTAAGGCCGAAGGAGCCGAGATCTGCAGACTTTTTCCGGTCATTACAGAAATACACTGTCAGCCCTTCTGAGATCTTCATGCCGTCTTCGGTATAGATGATTCGCTCACAGTTCTCCAGTGCCGGATCCAGCCCAATATACTTCTCAGTACCATTATAATGCGGTTCGAAAGCATACGGATTCATATAGACGGGTGCATGATCATTTATCTCCAGGAACCGTCTGATTCCGCCGCCATGATCATAGTGTCCGTGAGAAAGCACAACAAAATCGACTGTCTTCAGATCAATTCCAAGCTTCCCTGCATTCTCTGAAAAGAGCCCGGTCTGACCCGTATCGAACAGGAAACGAAACTGATCGGTTTCCACAAAAAGTGACAGGCCGTGTTCTGTCGAGAATCCACAGCTTGAAGTGTTCTCAGCAAGTACCGTAATACGCATTTTTATTACTCATCATCTCCTTCTTTTTCAGGGTATTGCAACTCCTTCAGATAAAACCGGTTCATTGTACCGTGGACGACCGCTTCAGACCGTTCCGTGAGTACATATCCTGCCTTTTCGTAAACATGCATCGCTGCCTTAAGATTTGTGTGCGTTTCCAGGTAAATACGGCGGTAGCCCATCTCTTTTGCGGCATACTCAATATGACGGATCATCTCATACGAAAGCCCCTTCCCGGTTTCAGCCTTTCTGAGGTATAGTTTCTGTAGTTCGCAGCAGTCAGGGAAACCATCGAACTCAGCAACACCGATCCCACCGATCACAATTCCCTTTTTCAAAAGAACATAATATACCCTGCCAGGGTTTCTATAATACGACGACAGACAGCCCAGGCTTTCGTCATAGTACGCCGTCCCGGGGATATCCAGTCCGTTCTCTTTGAGGCTGTCTTTGATAATCTCTGCAAGAGCCGAATCATATTCGGGCTGCAACTGTTTAAATTCCATGTTCCTGAATGTCATAAAATCCTGTCTTATAGTTTCTGTCTCCTGAACCAGTCCGCGATTTCTGCGCATCGAATGGAGATCAGAGGGCTTGCAATATCACTCTGTATCTTTCCGGCTCTGATACAGCGAACCATCTCCTCAATTTCGTATTCAAATCCGACGCTCTGTAGGTCATTGTATTCTTCCAGAAGGTTTCCCTGGCTGTCATACAAGAATGCATGATTCCCGGAATGGAATCTCGGAAGCCGGACGAACCCTTTGTCTCCCGAGATGATACATTCCTCCGGAAGCACAGAATCAAGCGACCCAATCATGTTGCAGACTGCCCGTTCAAGCCGCATATTGAGGAATATCTTCTCGTCTATCCCATTAAAGCCCCGGATTGTCCAGCCACCGTATTCGACAATCTCCTGATCAACCAGTTAGGGCGGAACCGCCACCATATAGGCATCGAGATCCAGCATAGCACCGCCACCGAGCTCATGGCTGAAATAGCGGTTCTCAGGATCCTTTTGTGCGGCGAAGCCGATATTTCCCTGAATCAGGTTGGCCGCTCCGATCCTGCCGCCAAGAATCCATTCCCGTACTTTTTCGGTCTTCGGCGTAAACATAGACCAAATCCCTTCCATCAGGAAAGTCTGCTGCTCCTCTGCATACCTGAACATTTCCCGCGCATGCGCTGCAGTGTCGGTCAACGCTTTCTCGCAAAGGACCGGTATACGGTATTTCAGCGCAAGCATAGTATTCTCATAGTGAAAGTTCATCGTTGTCGCGACATATACCGCATCCAACGGTTCCTTCTGAAGCATCTCCTCATAGGAACCGTAAAAAGCGGGAATTTCCGTTTCAGCTGCGAAAGCGGCAGCCCGTTCAGCCGATTTCGATACCACGGAAAACAACCTTTACTTCGGGAAGCCGTTCTGCAGATTTTACAAATTTATGCGCGATCCTAGCCGCACCGATAATGCCTATCTTCACTTTTTCAATGCCGTCTGAAACAGCTGAAATACTATCGTCTGCCTGTCTCGATTGTCTGATATTCATATCAGGTTCCTCCTTCAAATTCCTGAAGCATGACACCCATTCTTCCGAGCGCTTCCTGAACAACCTCTGCCTGAAGTTCACGCGGGGTACATCCTGATTTCACAGACAGAGCCGCCGCAGTCCCGGCAGCCTGGCCAATCGCCATCATATTGCCCATGCTCTTTCCGGCCGCCAGACCGAGATGCGTATAGGAGCCACATTTCCCAGCGACGAGAAGGCCTTCTATTCCCCGAACCAAAAGTGCTCGGTAGGGAAAGCCGTAACCCGATTTCATTTTTATCTCTGCATCCATCTGCTCTGTCAGGCCTGCCTGGTCGATCGCACCGTAGCGCCGCGCTACGACATCGGGAAACTCAGTTCCTTCATATGCGTCTTTTTCAGAAACCACATAGTCGCAGAGAATCCTTCTGGATTCTCTTGCGCCAACAGCAGCTCCGGTCCGGTCCAGCGCACAGTTCTCCAGACCGGGAATTCGATATTTCTTTGCGATCTCCACAAAATCCAGTGCAAGCCGGATTCCTGCTTTCTCGGCCTTCGTTGCATCGGCAGGATCAAGAATATTAATCGTTCCAATACTTTTTAGCCCGCCGTTGTTTACTGAGGCGATATTTGGAATCGTTGTCCGGTCAAAAGAGTACCATGCGCTTGTTGTGTATCCAGCCTGTTCCGCTTCTTCAAGAATCTTCTTCATATCCCCGGCAGATCGGTCGGAATCATACCAGGAAAACAGCCGGTCTGTATCGACATTGGCAAGTGAAAAGCCAAGCGTCACGGGCATCAATGCTCCGTCGTTTTCTCTGCCAATCTCGAAATCAGCTCCTGCATAAAAAGAAAGATCTCCGTCACCCGTACAATCGATAAACACTTCTGCCGAAAAACATTCATTCCCATCTTTTCGGTAAACATTGATCCTTCGAAGCGTGTTTCCTTCCTTTCCGGCACCAACGACCGGACTGTAAAGACGGTAATCACATCCGACCCGGTCCAGTAGATTGAAAAGCGCCATCTTCAGATAGTCCGGGTGCACATGCAGACCGTCACCGTCCGTCCAGGTCACTTTCCCTTCACGGCATGCCAGACCGTTGAACTTTTCCAGTTCCTCAATCAGGAGATCATGTACTCCTCCACGCTTTCCACCCTGAAGTTTCAGACGGTTCATCGGCATAAACAGTGAAGTCCCGGCTATTCCGCCGAAAAAACTCCGTCCTTCCAGAAGCAGCGTCTTTGCACCATTAACTGAAGAAGAAACAGCTGCTCCGATCCCGGCAGGTCCTCCGCCTGCAACAATTACATCATAATCATTCACTGTGCCGCCTCCTTGATGTCTCATTTTTCAGTTCCCGACAATCACTGATACGCCGTCCGGGATTGCCAGGATTGTTCCCTTTTGGATCCCTTCCTTTTCCAGGATACTGTCCGCCAGTTCCAAGGCTTCTTCAATTGAATGCGCCGGAATCATCTGGAAATCCCGCACCAGTGCATCCGAGGCTTCTGAGATGAAAATCACGTTCGTGTGCATTAAAACCCGGGCAAAGATCTGGGACTGCCACTGGTCAATAATTGTTTCTTCCGGAGGCGTCACAAGAAATCCTTCAGTCATTTTCTGAAGGTTCTTCTCCTCCCGAAAAGTCTGAAGGAAGCTCTCTCCGCCCGCACCATCTGATGATTCAGCGAGCATAATCGTCACGCCGCCTGGATGCACACAGCTCTCCGATGCCGTCATACCTTTTACTGCCTGATATATATTCTGATCCAGAGGATACCCACCGTTTGTCGTAATTACGATGTCTGCCAGAACCGCAGGAACTGATGTAAGCTTCTTAAGAAACTCCCGTCCTTTTTTGTGGGCTTTCTCCAAATCTCCCGAAACTGCAAATACAATCTTTTTTTCGGGATTTAATACCACGTTAACAATATATGAAAGTTCCACCTTCCGTGCGGCATACAGCATATCCTCATGGATCGGATTTCCCGAAATAATACCGGTGCGTGCGTTCGGATGGCTGATAAAAGCTGCATTGTGATTATATAAAACCGTCTTTCTCGAAGCGATGCCAGGAAGTACACTTTTCCGGCCTCCCGAAAAGCCTGCAAAGAAATGAGGCTCGATAAATCCTTCAGCGAGAAGCAGATCTGCCTCAACAGCAATCCGGTTCAGTATTAATTCTCCTCCGGACGGGAGCTGTCCAAGATGCACTAAGTTTTCCACGTCATCGCAGTCATGAATCACGATGCGTTCCTTCCTCAGGATGTCCTCCCCGAATTTCTGCAGCAGCTCTTCTTTTCTTGTTTCTCGATGGCATCCCGTTGCGATCAGAAGAGTGACCTCTGCGTCTGGATTCCCTTTCCGGATTTCTGAAAGCATCTCGGGGATAATAATCCGGGACGGTACCGGCCGTGTATGATCAGAGCAGATGATTACGATCTGTCTCTTTCCGACTGACAACTCGGAAAGCCGTTTCGTACCACATGGTTCTGCCATGGCATTTCGAACGAGTTCCTCCTCCGTTTTATCCGGTACATAATCACGAAGTTCCGATTCGATAACGCCAAGAAAACGTTCTTCCGGTATTTCTCCGCTCAGTATTGACCGGCCGTATGGAAACTCCACTTTCATTTCTGTCCGTCCTTTCCGTCATTTTGTAGGAAGCAGATTTCCCGTGAACCCTTCCGGAGCATCTTTCGCATAGGCATTCAGTTTCACCAAAAGATCGTCTTCCATGTGGATAAAGCCTGTTTCTTCCGTCTTTCTCATCTTTTCCCAGGACCCGTCTCCCGGAACATGCAGGTTTTCTCCTCGGGCCCGAAGACGCCTAACCAGCTCGTCCGACCTTTTCCGATACGTATTCGTGTCCATTAGTGCGTCTGTTTTAACAGCGATGGCTGTATGTGTCATGCCGCGATATGGCTGATCGTTCTCGTCCTCGTCAAGAATCGCGCCGGAAGAAAAAACTCCTGTAAGGAGCTCTGAAAGGAGCGCAAGCCCAAACCCTTTGTGTTCACCGATCGGATACTTGGTTCCGGAAAGCAGTTCTCTTGCGGATGTCGTTGGATTTCCGTTTTTATCCACGCCGTAATGTGCGGGGACAGATCCGTCCTTTTCTGCGAGAAGTTTCAAAGGCTCATGTGCGATGTATGCAAGACAGATGTCCAGCATTGCCGGATCCGCTCCTGTCGGAAAAGCATACCCCATCGGCGACTGTCCGATCAGGTTCCCTTTCTGTCCGGGCATTCCCATCGTCGGGGCCGCTTTTGCGAGAATCAGTCCGACAAATCCTCGATCCGAAGCATAGCGAACATAAGGTGCGCTGGAAAGATAGTGGTTGGAGTTCCTGACCGTTGAAAACCCAATCCCGTACTTCTCCGCGAGATCGCAGGCACGCCGCATGATATGCATTGCTGAAACCTCGCCTGCGCCCGAATGTCCGTCCCAGCTTTCCATCGCACCGTAAGATGACAGCAATGTGATTTCTGCTTTCGGATCAATTATTCCGTTCCGAATCGCATCGATTCGCTGGGGAAGGTTATGAATGTCATGATGACCCATCTGCCGCTCTGTGTTTCCAACATAGACCTTTGCCATGAGTTCGGCGTTTTCCCGGCTTCCGCCCCATGCCGACCAAAGCCCTGTTATGAACTCGCTGAGTATCTGAACAGGTATGTACTTCATAATTTATCTCCGTCTATCATGCCATGTCATCTTCTCACTTCGTTTTTGAAAATACCAGAATCTCATGAAGCTGCAGTTCCGGCAAGAAAAACTTTGTGTATTTCTCTCCGTGTTCTGTGAGGATTGCTTTATTCTCTAGACTTCGGAAGCTGCAGCTTTCAATCAGGTTGTTCCTGATCTCCACAGTAATACCCTGAAGCGGCAGGATTTCCTCAGCCGGGCCGCGCATCGCACGCACGGACGTCAGGTTCACGAGATGCAGCACCAGCCATTCCCCGTTCTCCCACAAAGTGACGTCCACAAAACCCGAGCCGCTCACCCGGACCGGATCGTCTCCCCTGACTGCCCAGCGCACAGCATTTACCATCATTTTCCGCTGATCCGGCAGCAGAAAGTCCCAGTAACAGCGTCCGATATCGCCGGAAAAATATACGGCACGGCCTTTCCCGACTGTCCGGAACAAAACCTCCTCATAATCTGCAACTCGTTCTCTCGGGTATACTTCCTCCATCGGGAGGTCCGGAAAAGCAGGAACCGCAGCAAAAGGCGACGGTTCAAAATCTGACCGGTCAAAACGGATTCCGACACGGTTTTCTGTCCCGCAGATACGGCGGTCCCTGCACCAGCTTCCTGCGTCCTTTTCGAAGAATCCATCCGATAAAATCAAATCACCTGCGTCTTTTCGCACCTGAATATACGCATTCAGCTCATTTCGCGTGTCTTCGCCGGACGCATGTACCGAAAACAGCTCTGAAAGCCCGAAATCAGATCTCTCCCGGCCGTTCTCATTGTAAAGCGAGGTTTCATATGTCCCGATAACAGCACCGCCGTTTTCGGCATACTTTTTGAGCTCTGCGCAATCCGAATCGGAAAGCACCGCGATGTTCGGGAGAATTACAGCCTTGTATCGTGAGAGATGCTCCGGGTCAATATAGTGACTGTCGATCATATCAAAAGGAATCCGTGCTTCCGTAAGAGCCTGGTACCAGCCGTTAATCGGTTTTTCAACAAGCCTCTCTCGCTCCCCCATCCCATACTCTTTCGCGCTGTGCTGGGAAAACATCAGGGCGATTTCCGCGCAGCTTTCGGTATCCCGAAGATACGGTTCCCAGTCCCGGTATTTCCGATAAAGATCGCGGACGGTCGTCATCCATCTCTCGTCAAAAACCTGTGCGCTGAACTTCGTAAACCAGGGCCTGAGACCGTTTGCGACGAGTTCCGAGACCCACATTCGAAGTTCTGCTGGCTCCTGTACGGAGTCCTTCCAGCGTCTCTCGCAGGTGCCTACTGAGAAAATCCCGCCGACAGGCTTTCCCTGTAGTACTGCGTGCAGCTCCTTCCCGGTCCTGCCGCTCATCCAGGGTGTCATCAACTGTGACTTTCCCTGATAATCCGCAAAAAGTATATCCGAGTATTCGCCGAGAAGCCGGTTATCAATGAAGGTATAAGTCCCGACCGGAGAATTTGGTATAAAGCGCATTCCGGGATTTTCTTTTCGAATCGCTTCATCCCAGCACCTGCACAATTCGAGGGAACGCATTTCATGCCATTTCCGGTAAAGCTTTACCGTTTCGTCCTGCGGATCCATGGCCTTCGGGATTTCCCGTCCGCAGAATTCAAAGAACTGTTTCCTGCACGACTCACAGTAGCACACTCCGGAGCCCGGCCAGCGGTTGCAGAATATCGCGTCAATGTCATAGTTGTGTGCCAGTTCCGCATGTACCTCCTTCATGAATTCGAACCCGTACGGCCCTAAGGGGCAGCTGACATAGACCTTAGGATATGACCAGTGTTTCCGGGGTTCTCCGTCTGCGCCGACTGCCGCCCATTCCGGATGTGCCTGAAACGCGTCCTCATGAATAGCATGCGAATCGGTCCTGCAGATAATCGCATAGCCTTTCTTTCGGCAGGCATTGACCATGTAGCCGAACAGGTCTCCACGCTTACCATCCCTCACATTGTAATGATAAGGTATTTTCGTTTCATGATACGCAATATACCCGCCGGAACCGAGCACCAGTCCGTCACAGCCGCATTCGTCAAAATACTTGAGCCATTTGTCAGGATCGAACTTCCCGATGTCGCCCTCACAAATAGTCAGCTGGGCATATCGCATGGCATTTTTCAGTTTTTCGTTCATCAGGTCTCTCCTAAGTCAGTCTTCTTTTTCCGTACACAAAAACGCTTCATACATCTGAGACAGATTGATATCCAGTTTTTTCAGATCGTAGATTGAAGACTTCGGACGTGGTTCCTTATTTTCCGTCAGTCTTGCAAAAATCTCCGATCTCTCCGAGCATTCTGCCGAGGCTGTAGTACCTGCCGGAGTAAATCACCGGATCCAGTAGTGTAAGATCTATGTCGAAGATATCCTCCGGCGACAGTCTCTCATCCACCTGAATGTTCCTGATATGGCAGAAAAAAGTGGTTGAATCACCTGTCTCCACAGATTCCGACACCTCACATTCATATACCCAGGGACTTGCATCTAAAGTCGGGACATCTAAAACAGTCCCCCGGCTCACATCATATGCAATTTCGTCCTTCCTGCCGTCCTTCGCATGTTTTGAGCCAAAATAATCCATTAAAGGCAGCAGGTCTGTACTGACAAGATTTGCACTGAACAAGCCAGTTCTTATAACATTCTGCTTTGTCCTTTTCGTTCCGAACATACTGACAACCAACAGGTATCCGTCGCCTTCTTCGTGGGTGACACTCACCCATGTGATCGGCGCAAAATTGTATGAACCGTCTTCATTATTGGTTCCGATGATAAATGACGGCTGTACACACATCGAATATACAGGATCCACCGCTTTTCTTTTCATTTCCGACCTCTCTCTTATCTGCTGTTTAGAAATACCGATTCCTCCCTCCGGCTGAGCATCAGGCAGGCGGTACATACAGGGCTGTTCATCCCTCCGAAACGGCATTTGTGTGCTTCTTTTTGAGTTGTTCGTCATTCTAATATTCAAAAATCAGATTCCGGGTTATCGTCGGATCAATCATCCCTTAACGATATGATGATTTGATGATAGCACAAAAATGCCGCCTGTTCAATCTGAAATCAGAC
>CADCPV010000248.1 GCA_902803345.1 uncultured Eubacteriales bacterium
ACTCTAACACATTAGAGTGAAGCTGTCAAGCAGATTATTTGAAAAGAACCACGTTACGATCTGCTGCTCACCTGGAAGCCGGCTGTACATTTGAATCCATCGCTTGCCTTTTATGCTGAACTATAGTATAATGCTATAGATTATAGCCTTATGAAAGGTGGGCGGGAGTCCGATTCCGCGGGAAAGAGGATGCAGTTGAAGAACCAGAAAACCGGCACCGGGGCAAAAGCAGTATACAATACACTGATGACAGCGGCACTTTTCACGCTGATCCTGTGTGCGTCCGTGTCGTTGATTATCTATACGACGCCCCTTTACTATATGATGGTGAAGCTGCTGAAGGTTCCGGAAAGCACCGGGATCAGTTTTGAAGTCTGCAAACGAAACTACGACACGTTGATTTATTACAACTGCTTCTGGGGGCCGAAAAAGCTCGTGTTCCCGGATTTTATCATGTCGGAGCACGGCGAGATTCATTTTATGGAAGTAAAGCGGATCTTCGTTTTTATGCAGTACGCGGCGATCGGAAGTCTCGCGTTGGTGCTTCTCGGACACTTCCTGTATGGAAAGAAGCGGCGGATCTACGGCTTCCTTCCGGCAACGATTATCCTGGCCTGTGTCGTAGTGCTTGTGGTCGGAGCGGGACTTGTGTTCAGCTGGGACCGGACCTTCATCCTGATGCACAGGATCCTGTTTACAAATGACTACTGGATTTTTGACCCGGCGAAGGACCCGGTGATCAATATTCTTCCGGATACGGTCTTTCTTGCAGCCGGCGCGGGGATCATCGTCCTGATGATTCTGGGGCTTCTCATATCCGGACTTCTGTGGCGGAAGCATCAAAAGGAGGCGAAATGAACCGGATTTTCTACCTGATCGGGAAAAGTTCGACGGGAAAGGACACAATTCTTTCCGCGCTTCTTCATGATCCGGCGCTGGGTCTTTCGGAAATTGTGCAGTATACGACGCGGCCGATCCGGGACGGCGAAGAAGAAGGCCGGGAATACCATTTTATAACGATGGAAGAGTCGCTTCGGCTCCGGGATCAGGGAAAAGTTGTCGAGGAGCGTGTATATCAGACGGTGCACGGTCCCTGGAAATATATGTTTGTCGATGACGGACAGCTTGAGTGCGGAACCGGCGATTTTATCGCAGTCGGAACAGTGGAGTCCTATGTGAAAGTCCGTGATTATTTCGGGGACGGCGTGGTTGTCCCGATCTATATCTATGTGGAAACCGGTGAGCGGCTGCAGCGGGCGCTGAACCGTGAGCGGATTCACGATAATCCGAAATATGCGGAAATGTGCCGCCGTTTTCTTGCAGACGAGCAGGATTTTTCAGATGAAAAGCTCCGGGCGGCGGGGCTCATCGATGATGGGGGGCAGTACCGGAACAGTTTTGAAAATGTGACGCTTTTTGACACGATTCAGTCTGTCCGGGCATTTGTACTCCGGTGTCAGGAAAAAACATGAGTACCGGTATCAGAGAAGAACTTCTGCAGATAGCAGAAAGCGGGAAAATCGCACAGGCATACCTTTTGGAGAGCACGGATCAGACGGCGCTTCTTCTGGCCGCCCGGGCATTTGCTGAAGCGCTTGGTGCCTCAGCTGCCGATACCATTCTGACGGAGCAGGAAAAACCAAACCTGATCAGTGTGTCGGATGTGCGGAGTGCGCTTGTCGCATCTGTAAGCATCCGCCCTTATGACAGCCCTTATAAGGTTTATATTGTGCAGCATGCGGAGCTGATGAATCCGCAGGCGCAGAATGCCCTTTTAAAGACACTGGAAGAGCCGCCGGGATACGTTGTGATCCTGCTTCTTGCCGCCAATGCGAAAGTCTTCCTGCCGACGATCCTCTCACGCTGTGTGAAGCTTTCCGCGCCGGAGGATGCGGCCGGAAGTACGGAGGATTCTCCGGAGGCGGAGGAAGCCCGAAGGCTTGCGGATGCGTTTTTCCGGGAAAGCACCGGGCTTACGACAGAGCGGGAACTGTATTACACGACGGAACTGTCAAAAAAGAAACTGTATTACACACAGATTCTGGACCGTTTCCTTCTGTGGTACCGGGACATCCTGCTGGCAAAGACCGCGGGAGCTGCGGATCTTTCGGCACTTTCAAGGGAGACCGGGACCATCCGCACGCTCTCCGAAAAAATGCAGTATGAGGGCATCCGGCAGTGCATTGAACTGGTGCATGAAACCCGGAAGCGGCTGGATTCGAACGTCAATACGGAAATCAGTCTGGAGATGCTGATCCTCGCACAGAAAAAGGCCATGAAACGGCCGTAACAGATAATAAGGACAGCGCAGCAAGAATACAGAACGAGGTAGATTTATGGTTACTGTAATCGGAGTAAAATTCCGACATCAGGTGAAATGTTATTATTTTGACCCACGGGGCGAAGTGCTTCGCCGCGGGGATTCCGTAATTGTGGAAACATCACAGGGGATCGAATGTGCCACCGTCGTAATTCCGAACACGGAAATCGAGGAAGATCAGGTTGTCGGAGAACTGCGGCCGATTATGCGGATTGCAGATGAGGACGATTTTGACCAGCTGAAACTGAACCGGAAGAATGAACATGACGCGGTTCGTATCTGCCGGCAGAAAATTGCAGACCACGATCTGCAGATGAAACTGATCCGGGCGGAGTATGCGTTCGACCGGACCAAACTGACCTTTTATTTTACGGCGGACGGACGGGTGGATTTCCGGGAACTTGTGAAGGATCTTGCGAGCATTTTCCGCACGCGGATTGAGCTTCGGCAGGTCGGCGTTCGCGATGAAACGAAGCTTTTAGGCGGTATCGGTATCTGCGGGCGCGAACTCTGCTGCGCAACCTGGCTTTCGGATTTCGTGCCGGTCTCGATCAAGATGGCAAAGGAGCAGAATCTGTCCCTGAATTCTGCCAAGATTTCGGGTATCTGCGGTCGGCTGATGTGCTGTTTGAAAAACGAAGAAGACACCTATGAGTATCTGAACGCGCAGCTGCCGTCAGTGAATTCACATGTGCGGACACCGGATGGAAATACGGGCGTGGTATCCGCAGTGGATGTCCTTCGGCAGAAAGTCTCGGTGGTCTTGTCGGACGGAGCCAATGACGATCGTGAAGTCCGGGAGTATCCGGTAGATGAGCTGAAATTCACGCCGAGAAAACGTGACAAAAAGGCTGCGGAAGGGGAAGAACAGAACGATTCGGAAGACCCGGCGGCATCAGAGAAACCCGCAGAAGCGGCAGAGAAGTCCGGGAAGAACGAACGCGAGAAGAACGGCAGGCCGAACCGCGGCCAAGACAACCGGGACCGCCGGAACCGCGGACCGTGGCAGGATCGAAAGTCTGACAAAAAGAAGGACCGCCGGAAGGACCAGGGCAATGATACTCCGTGAACATGAGCGGATCGATGATTTGATGAGGCGTGGCTATCGGATCATTCAGAACGAGACAAAGTTCTGCTTTGGGATCGATGCCGCGCTTCTTGCCTGGTTTGCAGAGGTGAAGTCCGGGGAAAAGGTGATGGACCTGTGCTCCGGGTCCGGTGTTGTCCCGATCCTGATGGATGCACGGAACGCCTGCGGGGACTATACGGGACTGGAAATCCAGGAAGATATGGCGGAAATGGCACAGCGTTCGGCAGAACTGAACAGCGCATCGGACCACATCCGCTTTGTTGCCGGCGATGTGAAGGAAGCTTCGTCCCTCTTTCCGAAAGGAAGCTTCGACGTCGTAACGGTCAATCCGCCCTATATGAAGCACAATGTCGGACTGAAGAATCCGGATGAGAGCATTGCGATCGCACGCCACGAGATTCTGCTGGAGCTTTCGGACGTCCTTCGGGAAGCGGCGAAGCTTTTACGGCCTGCCGGACGTTTCTATATGATTCACCGGCCCGGAAGGCTTCCTGAAATCCTGCAGCTGATGCAGGAATACCGCCTGCAGCCGGAGCGCATGATCATGGTTCACCCGAACAAGGAGCGGGAAGCGACGATGGTGCTGATCTCCGGAATCCGCGGCGGACGAAACGCACTTTTAGTGGAATCGCCGGTCATGGTGCATGAAACGCCGGGGGTTTATACGGACAAGGTGCGGGAAATCTATTATAATGACGGGAGGCACTGACGCATGCCCGGAAAACTGTACTTATGCGCGACGCCGATCGGAAATCTGCAGGATATGACGCCGCGCTGCATCGAAATTCTGAAAAGCGTGGACCTGATCGCGGCCGAAGATACGAGAAACAGCATTAAGCTGCTGAATCATTTCGAAATCCGCACGCCGATGACATCCTATCATGAATACAACCGCTATGACAAGGCGGAGGAGCTCACGGAAAAAATCCTCGCCGGGGCGAATGTGGCCTGTATTACGGATGCCGGAACCCCCGGGATCTCCGATCCAGGAGAGATTCTGGCCCAAAAGTGCATCGAAGCCGGCATCGAAGTCAGTTCCGTTCCCGGTGCCTGCGCCTGCATTTCGGCGCTGATTGTGTCCGGGCTTCCGACCCGCCGCTTTCGCTTTGAAGGCTTCCTGCCGGAGGAGAAAAAAGAGCGGTGCGCGATCCTCGAAAACCTGAAAAACGACACGGCAACCCTGATCTTCTACGAAGCGCCGCACCGGCTTGTGAAGACGCTGCAGGATCTTTTTGATATGCTCGGAGACCGGAAAATCGCGCTCTGCAAAGAGTTGACAAAGCGATATGAGAATGTGTACCGCACGATCCTTTCAGAGGCAACAGAGCATTTTGAGAAAGAGGAACCCCGGGGCGAGTATGTGCTGGTGGTGGCGGGCAGAACGCAGGAAGAACTGAAGAAGGAAGCGGAAGAAGCGTTCCGGGAGCTTCCGATTGAGGAGCATCTCGAGCGGTATCTTGCGGAAGGACTGGATCGGATGGAGGCCATGAAGCGTGTCGCGAAGGACCGCGGGCTTTCCAAGCGTGAAATTTACAAGTCACTGAATTGTCACAATTAATCATTATAATACATGCTCAGGGCCGAAAAAGCCTGTCTTCCGTATGCGTTTTTTGCGCTGCCGGAAGGCAGGATTCTTTTGGCAATTTAGGGGAGAGAAAAAGGTTTAGAAGAAATGAATATATTTGACTGGCTGAATGTAACACTTATGCTGATATTCGCGGCTTGCTGCTGTTATCAGTTCCTGTATATACCGATTTCCTGGTGGAAAAAGCCGGAGGCGCACAAAGAAGTCCGGCTGCATCGCTATGCGGTGCTGGTTGCGGCACGGAATGAGGCGCCGGTAATTGAAGAGCTGATTCGTTCGATCCGGCAGCAGGATTATCCGTCGGAGCTTGTGGATATCTATGTGATGGCAGACAACTGCACAGACGATACTGCCGCGATTGCCGAACAGGCCGGCGCGACGGTTTACAGGCGTTTTAATCACAATCAGATCGGAAAAGGCTATGTACTGCACGATCTCTATGAGAAAATGAAGGAAGAGGGACGTTTTTCCGAGTACGACGGCTTCTTTGTTTTCGATGCGGACAATGTGCTCCGGAAGAATTATATCAGTGAAATGAACCGCAGTTTTTCGGACGGATACCCGGTGGTTACCGGTTACCGCAATTCCAAAAACTTCGGAGACAGCTGGGTTTCCTCAGGCATTGCGCTCTGGTTCCTCAGGGAATCGCGTTACCTGAATTATTCCCGGCATCTCATCGGCTCTTCCGCTGCAATCGGCGGCACGGGCTTCCTTGCGGCACGTGAACTGATTGAACGCTATGATGGCTGGAATTTCTTCACGCTGACCGAGGATCTGGAATTTACATCCCGCGTTGTCACCGATGGATACCGGATCGCTTTCTGCCGGGAGGCAGAACTTTATGACGAGCAGCCGATTGATCTTCGTACTTCGTGGCGGCAGCGGATGAGATGGACGCGCGGATATCTGCAGACGATGCGGAAATACGGAAAAGCGCTCTTTTTGGGTGTGTTCCGCAAGGATTCGCCGCAGCGTTTTGCCTGCTATGATCTTTTGATGAACACAATTCCTCCGATTGTGCTCGGCGTGGTAGGTCTGTTCCTTAATGTGGGGAAATTCTTCTTCGTGATGGGACAGGGTGCGGCGCCGGATGAGCTGGTTCTGCCGATTCTGCAGGCCATCGGTTCCGGATATCTGATGATGCTTCTGATGGGTGCGCTGACCGTGATCAGTGAATGGAAGCACATTCATGCAGCGACAGGAAAGAAGCTCCTCTATATGCTGACCTTCCCGCTGTTCATGTTCACCTTCATGCCGATTTCGATCCAGGCGCTGTTCTGCAAGGTACAGTGGAAGCCGATCCGGCACACGAGGGCACTTTCCCGGGCGGCAATTGAAGGGAAATAAAAACTGCCTGATCAGCCTCCCGTACCGCGGCTTGACATGTCGATTCCGGTGAGGTCGCAGAACAGGATCAGCGAGAACAGGACTATGGCAAGCAAAAGGGCAGGATACAGGATCAGCCCCAGAATGCGCAGAATCGGTTTTTCGGACCGAAGAAGCGGCAGGAAGCGCCAGATACCTTTGTAATTGAACCAGATCAGGACGGTTCCGACGCTGGGAACAAAGGCAAAAATATACTCAAGCAATCTGCCGGCAGTTGTATTCATGGCATATCCGCCGGCATAGGTCAGAAACAGAATGACACCGTAACCGATGGCGGCAAGCAGCATTTTCCACCAGACACCGGTCCGAAAGCCGGGCGGAAGGAAACTGCGCCAGCCCGTAACATGTACGGCCGACGGCGCCGGGAAGTTCCCGGTGAGTCGGCCATTTTTTGTGCCGAGCACGGTCAGATCCGCCTTCAGTTCAAGGACAGTCTGGTAACGGTCCGTGGGATCGAGGCGGGTACATTTGTCGGCAATCCCGGCAAGCGGTTCCGGCACGGCTTTCGGATCGAGCGTACCGGTCGTAAGTTCCGTAATCAGCATGCCGATCGCATAAATATCCGTCGCGGGAGAGGAAGTCCCGAAACCGTACTGCTCCGGCGCCGCATAGCCGACGGTTCCGAAAAGCTCGGTGTCGCGGCTTTTTTCGGGGGTTGCGATCTTGGCTGCGTTGAAATCGACCAGCTTAATCACACCGTCAGAGGAAAGAAGCAGGTTTTCCGGCTTGATGTCCCGATGGACAATCGGCGGATGTTCGCTGTGGAAAGGAATCAGGATATCGACAAGTGTCCGGATAATCGGAAGCGCTTCTGTTATCGACAGGATACCGCGCTCGTCCAGAAGATCCCGGACACTTCTGCCGGAGTAATACTCTTCAATGACGATCAGTTCGTCTCCTTCCTGCAGCAGTTCCACAATCTTCGGAACATTCGGGGGAGATTTGCGGCGGATGAAATCGAAAACGGCGCGGTCATAGACGGACAGGGTCTTTTTCACGTAAAGCTGCCCGGTAGCGGTGTTTTTGACAAGCTGTACATTCTCTTTTTCACCGAAATCAGACAGCGCTTCATAGAAGGAGAGAATATAATCGTTTTCGGAAATCATCTCAAAAATCCTTGCAATATGTGAAGAAAAATGATATCTATACTATGAACGAGCGCAGAGTACCCCATCCATAGGAGCTGCCGCCCCGCATGGGTGGGGGTGAATGCGCCTGTAATATCGAACATGATA
>CADCPV010000249.1 GCA_902803345.1 uncultured Eubacteriales bacterium
AATATCCTCCTCCGATAAATTCGTATTGTCTCTCCTGCCGGATGAGGCAGGCACAGACAAGGCTTCTTTGCCCCTGATACCATTATAATAAGCCTTCTCTTTTTTCGCAAGAAGAATTAAAAAAAGATAGTCATTTTGATTGAGTTTTTCCAATCTCTCAATTATAATAACAGACAGGAGGTCTCTGGTTTTTATGCCTCCCGACGAAAGGATCTCATAAAACATGAATAAACGCAGTTCTATGAAGCGCAAAATTCTCCTCTCCATGATCAGCATCGTGCTGGCTCTTCTTCTGAGCGTCGGAATTGTACTGGCTGTTTCGCTGAAAAACATGACACGCACCCTGATCGACTCCAATCAGGACATGGCACAGATTTCACAGGAACGCTCTTCCTCTTCCATGACCGATGCCATTCGGGACGGCCTTCTGAAAATTGCCGGTGATAAGGCAGATCTCTCCGACCGGATCTTCAGCGATTCCAAAAGTTCTGTCCAGGCTGCAGCGTCAGCAGCTTCCAAAATCTACGAAGACGCTGATCTTTTCTCTCCCAGGGAAGTCCCGCTTCCGGACGCCTCAAACGATGGAAACCTGACGCTCCAGGTCCTGTTTTCCGCAAAAGCGGACCGCGATGATCCTGCATTCCGAAAAGAGCTGGAACTCCTCGGAAATATTCAGGAGACCCTTTACGCGCTGAACGAAAACAGCGAAAACATCGCTTCTATTTATTATGCTTCGGAATCCGGCTTCATGATTCAGGCGGATTACATCCCGGCAAGGAAATACGATGAGGACGGCAATCTAATGCCTCTGGAAGCCAAAGAGCGGCCCTGGTATATCGGCGCCAGGATGACCGGAGCCCCCTTCTTCACTCCTGTAACAAAAGATGCGCATACAACGAAATATGCAATCATGTGCGGTGTTCCTGTTTATGGAGACGGATATTTCAAAGGCGTTGCAGGCGCCGGCATGTATCTCGACGACATTGAAAAACTGGTTCAGAATGCCGTTGTTGGGGAAAGCGGAAGCGCATTTATCATCAATCGGAACGGAGAAGTCCTGTTTTCAACCTATGACGAAGGCTCACTTCAGGTGTCTACAGACGGAAGGGATCTCAGAAACCATGAAAGCAAAGAACTCAGTTCGATCGCAACCAAAGCCGTCGGCGGGCAGAAAGGCGTGGGCATTGTTTCATTAGACGGTGTCCCCTGCTACATGGCTTATGCGCCGATGAAAACCGTCGGATGGTCCTTCTTCCTTGTCCTTCCGCAGGAAGAAGTGGACAAACCGACGGAAGCGCTTCAGAAAAGCCTTGATCAGGTCTCGGAACAGGCGCTTCAGGCTACCGACAGGCATATCCGCAGAACCATTCTGCGGCTGATGATCATAATTACTGCTGCGATTCTTCTGACTTTGATGTTCTCCTTCCTTCTGTCCCGGCGCATTGTCCGACCAATTGAACAGCTGACACAGGAAGTCGGCAAAATCGAAGGCGACCGGCTGGACTTCAGCTGGGATCCGGGCACTGGGGACGAAACCCAGCTTCTCGCGGATTCCTTCCGCTCGCTCACCGGCCGCATGCAGACCTATATCGACGATCTGCAGTCTGTGACCGCTGAAAAGGAGCGGATCGGCGCGGAACTGAATATCGCGACGCGGATTCAGGAAGGCATGCTTCCCGATACCTTCCCGGCTTATCCTGATCGTTTGGAATTCGACATTTTTGCAAGCATGGACCCTGCGAAAGAAGTCGGCGGGGATTTCTACGACTTCTACCTGATCGACGACGATCATCTCGGCCTTGTCATGGCCGACGTCTGCGGCAAGGGCGTTCCGGCTGCGCTGTTTATGATGGCTTCCAAGATTATCCTCTCGAACAACGTCAAACAGGGTATGAGCCCTGCGCGAGCACTTTACGAAACCAACAACGCAATCTGTGCAAACAACAAAATGGAACTGTTTGTCACGGTCTGGCTCGGTATCCTGGAAATTTCCACCGGAAAGGTTACCGCCTCGAACGCCGGTCATGAATACCCGGTGCTCAGTTCACCGGGCGGTTCTTTCGCTCTAGTCGACGACAGACCGCACAGCTTTGCGGTCGGCGGTTTCCCGGATGAAGAATACACAGAATATGAGTGGCAGCTTCAGCCCGGCCAGAAGCTTTTCCTCTATACCGACGGTGTTCCGGAAGCTATGAATCCTGCGCGCGAACAGTTCGGCACACAGCGCATGCTGGAAACGCTGAACAACGATCTCACGCGTTCGCCGAAAGAAGTCCTCCATGCGATACGTGGCGCGGTAGACCGCTTCGCGGAGGGTGCGGAACAATTCGACGATTTGACCATGCTCTGCCTGGAGTATCACGGCAGAAATAAAGCTTAAACGAAAGGACCTGTCTCATGCCCGAAAAAACCGCTTCGGATCCCAAAGCCGAGCGCTACAGAAAAATGACCGAAACACCGGTGCCGAAGCTGATCGGCTCACTGGCGCTTCCCACGATCATCAGCATGATGGTCACCAGCATATATAACACAGCGGATACCTTTTTCGTAGGACGTATTTCCACACAGGCTACCGCAGCTGTCGGACTTGTTTTTTCGATTATGTCGATTATCCAGGCTTTCGGCTTTTTCTGCGGGCACGGCTCGGGCAATTTCATTTCCCGAATGCTGGGCGCCGGAAACAAAAAAGAAGCCGACGAGATGGCTGCGACCGGCTTTACGCTCGCAATCATAATCGGACTTCTGATCAGTCTTCTCGGCAATCTGTTCCTTCAGCCGCTGGCTAAGCTGATCGGTGCATCGGAAACGACCATGGCTGATACGACGCGCTATATGCGCGTGATCCTTCTCGGTGCGCCGATTATGATGGCCTCGATCGTTCTGAACAACCAGCTCCGCTTTCAGGGTTCCGCTGTCTACGCGATGGCCGGACTCGTTTCGGGTGCGGTTCTCAATATAGCGCTCGATCCGATTCTGATCTTTGTCTTCGATCTCGGCGTCATGGGTGCGGCGCTCGCAACCGTCACCTGCCAGGCGGTCAGCTTTGTTATTCTCTTTATCGGCAGCCGGAAAGGCGTTAATATTCATCTGCATCCCAGGAATATCCGCTTAAACGGCCATTACCTGCTCGCGATTCTGAATGGCGGTTCGCCTTCTCTTGTGCGCCAGGCGCTTGCATCGATCGCTACGATGCTCCTGAATACCACAGCCGGTGCACTTGGCGGAGATGCCGCCATCGCAGGAATGTCTGTCACGACACGCGTGATGATGCTGCTCTCCTCAGCGCTGATCGGTTTCGGGCAGGGCTATCAGCCGCTTTGTTCTTTCAATTACGGTGCAAAACTCTATGACCGGGTACGCGAGGGGCTGTTCTTCTGCATCAAAGTCGGAACCGCCTTTCTGTCCGTAATCTCTGTGATCTGTCTGATTTTCGCCCCGCAGATCATCACCTTTTTCCGTGATGATCCGGAAGTTGTAAAGGTCGGCGTTGTCGCCCTGCGCTGTCAGGCTGCGGCGCTTCCGCTGTCCGCGACGGTTGTTATGACCAATATGATGCTTCAGTCTATGGGCAAGGGAATTCCGGCCTCGATTACTGCCTCCGCAAGAAACGGATTATTCTTTATTCCGATGATTCTGATCCTGCCGCGGCTCTTCGGTCTTTTCGGGGTTGAGATCACCCAGGCCTGTGCGGATATCCTCTCAATCGCCGTTGCCATTCCGCTTGCGATCCGAGAACTCAGACTGATGAAAAAAGCGGCTAATCCGGTATCGGTTTGAACTTTCCTACCTGCGCTATACTTAGCCCGGAGACTCGCATATTTCAGTCAAACTTCAAAACAAGCACCGCCGTATCGGAAAGGATTTCCATACGGCGGTGCTGCTTCATTAAATATTCTCAATGAGTTTTACAGTTCTACGATAAGGTCGTGCCCCTCAGCCACCGCGGAGTAGCCTTCGATTTCCACATCCGGTGCGTTTACAAAACGGATTCGACAGCCTGCAGCATTGGTCTCGACGGATACGGTATTTCCGTTTCGCGAAAGTTTCAGCTCATACAGCTTCTTTCCATCCTGGTAAACGATGCTTTCGGCTTCATCCATCAGCTGATAGACCTTGAATTCCACATTTTTCTCAAACGATATGTTCACGTTCGGAGCCTCGATCGCAGTCGGAATGATCGAATTCGGCTTCACGTAAAGCGGAATGCCGAAGTAGTCCATCTTCTCCTCATACCAG
>CADCPV010000250.1 GCA_902803345.1 uncultured Eubacteriales bacterium
ACCATGGGAGATCAGTATGCGTTACAGAAGTACCAGAAGCAATTCAGACAGCCTTTCGGCGCGGGAAGCCGTTTTGAAAGGCATTGCGCCGGACGGCGGCCTTTTTGTGCCGGATCAGATGGATTTTTCCGCTTTCCCCTGGGAAACGCTCATGGAGCTTTCCACAGAAGAGATGGCAGAACGGGTTCTGGCATTTTTCCTTTCGGATTTTGAAGATATTCCCGATATCGTTTCACGTTCCTATACAGACAAGTTTGACGATCCGGAGATTACGCCGCTGAAAAAAGTCGGCGGACGTTTTGTGCTGGAACTGTTCCACGGCCCGACGGCAGCCTTCAAGGATGTCGCGCTTTCTGCGCTCCCGGTCCTGATGTCCGAGGCAAGAAAGCAGCTCGGGAAGGAGGAGCGGATCCTGATCCTGACCGCTACATCGGGAGATACCGGAAAGGCTGCGATGGAGGGATTCAAAGATGTTCCCGGAACCGGGATCATTGTGTTCTATCCCTACGGCGGCGTGAGTCCGGTACAGCAGCTTCAGATGTCAACGGCGGATGGCAGAAATGTCCGTTCGGTCGCGGTGCGCGGCAATTTCGACGACACGCAGACAGGCGTGAAGAAAATATTCTCCGCCCTGACGGAAACGCTTGCTTCGGAGAACCAGACAACGCTTTCTTCCGCAAATTCCATCAATATCGGACGCCTTGTTCCGCAGATTGTCTATTATTTCAGGGCCTATGCGGCGCTGCTTCGGTCCGGTGAGATTTCTCTGGGGGATCCGGTGGATTACACGGTTCCGACCGGCAATTTCGGCGATATTTTAGCAGGCTACTATGCCAAAAAACTGGGACTTCCCGTCGGGAAGCTGATCCTTGCTTCCAACCAGAACAACGTGCTCCGCGACTTCGTCAATACCGGTATCTATGACAAGAACCGTCCCTTCTACCGGACCAATTCTCCCTCAATGGACATCCTCGTTTCAAGCAATCTGGAGCGGCTTCTCTACGACCTTTCGGGCGGCGACTGCGAAATGGTGCGCGGACTCATGGAAAGCCTCAATGCGACGGGGCGTTTTGAGATTCCCGGAAAAATGCTTGGCAAACTGCAGGAGAGTTTTGCTTCCTATGATACGGACGAAGAGGAGACTGTCCGGACGATCCGGGAGGTTTACGAAAAGTACGGTTATCTGATTGACACGCATACGGCTGTTGCCTGGGCTGCCGCCGACTGCTATACTGAAAACACCGGCTCTGTCCGTCCGAACGTGGTGCTTTCCACGGCAAGCGCCTATAAATTCCCGGATGCGGTCCGCGAAGCTCTGAATCTTCCGGAAGTCTCGGATGCATTTGCCGTGATTCCGATGATCCGGGATCTGACAGGGGCTGAGGTTCCGAAGAATCTGGTGGATCTTGATAAGCGGACTGTCCGTTTCTCTGATGTGATCGCGATCGATGAAATGCCCGCCTATGTCAAGGCGGCCGTGGATTCCGGCGAACTGTACAGGTGACCGGGATGAAACGAATCGGGTTGGTGGTAGCCGTCGAAATCGACGCGGTGCTTCAGCGTTACGGTGAGCCTCTTCAGTCGGAGCGCTTCGGAAGCTTTGATCTTCGTGTCTATAAAAGCGGCAGAAATGAACTCTATGTCATGCATTCCGGTGTCGGAGAGATTGCGGCAGCTGCGGCAACCCAGCTTCTGATCACGGTATGCAAAGTGGATCTCGTCGTCAATTTCGGCGTCGTCGGCGGACTGACGGAGGATATGGCGAAGAGTAAATCCTGTATCGTGGAAAAGGTTGTACACGCGGATTATGATGCAGAGGCGATCGACGGGACAAAGCGCGGGCAGTATCTGGAGCTTCCGGACGAATTCATTCCGACGGATGCAAAGCTTTTCGCGGCAGCACGGCGGATTGCGCCGGATCTTCGGCCTGTGATCTGTGCCTCTGCGGATAAATTTATTGCGGATCCTGTGAAGAAGCGGGAACTTCATCAGCTCTTCGGGGCGGATATCTGTGAAATGGAAGCGGCCGGCATTGCGCTGACTTGTTACCGGAACCGGATCCCCTGCCTGATGATCAAAACGGTCAGCGACGGCATCACGGGCGGCGCAGAAGAATATCTGTCCGAAGTGGCGCATACCTCGGCGCTCTGCCTTGAGATCGCGCAGAAGATCATGGAGGAGGCACTATGAAACAGGTGATCGGAACGATACTTGCCGCGTTCGGGCGCGTCATGATCGGAATTCTCGTGATTCTCGTGCTGATCGGCGTGCTGCAGCAGACCAGATTCGGACTCCGGATCGGTTTCGGCTACGCGGTCGTCGTATCGGGAAGCATGGAGCCGAACATCCACGTCAATGATGTACTCGTTTTCCAGAAACACAAACAGGAAGCCTACCATCCGGGAGACGTCGTGCTGTATATCCGCGGGGAAGGGACGACCGACGAAATGCTGATCAGTCACCGTATTGTCAGCATCGACGGCGATACGGTCATCACGAAAGGCGATGCGAACATGTCCGAAGACCCGCCGATCAGTTTCAGCCAGATCGTCGGCCGGGTGGCGCTTCGGATTCCGTTTATCGGCCGGGCAGTGCGGCTGATGCGCACAAAAATCGGCCTTGCGGTCGCGGTCCTTCTTGTCGCGGCGCTGATCTTTTTAAGCATTTTCCTGCCGAAGGTCCGGAAGCAGAAACCGGTTAAAACCGTGATGGGCGAGCAGAAAATAAAATACTGAATCCGCCCTGAAAAGTCGAACTGTAAGCTTGACAGCTTAAAAAAAATATATTATAATACGGGAATCTGTTATAACCGATTCCGGAAAGGTGGTATTATGCCAAGAAGAAAAGCAGATAAGAATTTGACAGATCTGGAGAAAGAGCAGCGCCGGAGGATGAAGGCCTACGAGCAGATGATCCTTAACAACCAGTACAAGAAAGAGCATTATGAGCGCATTACGCTCTTAGTAAGAAAGGGAGAGAAGCAGGGACTTGTCGATGCGGCAAGAGCCGAGGGCAAGAGCCTTTCCTCTTATATTCTGAGTTTCCTTCCGAAGAAGGAGGAGGAAGAATAACCTTTTTGGGGGTGAATATAGAAAACTGATGATTCTGAACCGAAATTCAGGACAAAACCGCATACAGAAGCCTGAAAGAGCGTCTTACCGAAAAACGGTAAGGCGCTCTTTTTGTATGTGTTTTTGCAAATAAATGTGTAAAGGAGAAAACCAAATGCGAAGTAGGAAACGGATTCTTCGTCGGGGGATCGCCGGACTTCTGGCAGCACTGATTGTATGGATGGCGCTGCCGGATTTCACAGCTTCCGCCGATCAGGAAGAGAGCAGTTTCGATCCGGTCACAGAAACCCGGGTCGAAGAAGAATCTGTATCGTCGGAAGATTCGGCAGAGACAGAGACGGAGGCAGAAACAGAGGGAGAAGCAGAAACGGAAGCAGAATCCTCGGAAGAAACGGAGGCAGAGGCGGAAGAAGAAACCTCCAAAGAAACAGAAATCGGGACGGAAGAGGAGTCTTTCGACGGAACAGTAACGGAGACAGAGCCGGAAAACAGTACTGAGACAGATGGCGGGACAGAGCCGGAGAAAGAAACTGCCGAAGAGCCGGAAACCGCTGAGAACCTGTTCGGCGCCATTTCGGACGATTCGCTTGTCAGTATGGATGAGCTGAATTCAATTGATTTTTCTTCCTGCCGCCTGATTCTGGCCTGGGAGGAAGAAAACATTCCCGACCCGGAGCACATCATCGCGTCCTATGAAGGCGTTCACATTCTGCAGTATGAAGACGAGGAAACGGCGGCTTACGCTTTCAGCTATTACTATGGAAAAGCGTATTTCACCGATGTGGACAGCGTGATCATGGCTGCAGACGGCGGGGACGGCGAAGAAGCGCCTTCTGGAATGGACGGGGAGAACAATCCTCTTCGGGAGCTTCAGGAAGCGCTTGACGAAAACCATACGGTTTATTCAGACAGAATCATTGCCCTGATCGATACAGGTGTAAACGGTTTCGAGGATCACCTGGTCGAATCGGTCTCGATGATCGGAGACGATCTCACGGATGGCAGCGGGCACGGCACGGCGATGGCAGGCTTCATTGTCGAAGAAAACCCGTACGCGAAAATCCTTTCGATCAAGGCGCTCCGGAACGACGGCAGCGGTGACATCTCGGCAGTGTATGCGGCAATCCGTTATGCAATCGACAAAGGTGTATCGGTCATCAATCTGTCCATTTCTGCGGCAAAGAAGCTGGACAGTGCGTCCATCGTATCCATCATCAATGAAGCGGCCGCGGCAGGAATTACAGTAGTCGGCGCGGCAGGAAACAACGGCGCGGATGCGGCCTTCTTCATCCCCGGCTCCATTCCGGGTGCTGTGATCATCGGCGCGGCGAATGATCAGGGTGAGCGGCTTGAGGCGAGTAACTACGGTTCGACCGTTGATTACAACGTGGTCGCGGAAGCGACATCCATCGCGGCGGCGAAATACACAGGCTATATCAGCCTGCACGGATCCGGCGAACCGGATTACAGGCTGATCTTCCCGACGGACTATGTGAAGCCGGAAGAAGAGCCGGAAATCACCGCTCCGGAAGTGGTCATTGAAGATACAGCGCTCTTCCGGTACTTCAGCGATCATGTCAGAAGAGACCTTTCGGCTGTGAACAGGGAAGACCTGGTCGATACGATCACGCACAAGCTGACCTTTGTCAGCGACCGGATCTGGAA
>CADCPV010000251.1 GCA_902803345.1 uncultured Eubacteriales bacterium
AATGTTCAGCGCCACCATAATCAGGTTGAAGAAATACACGATCAGCACGTACCAGCGCTGTCCGAAATTCGCCATGTAGTCCGGGTTCACAAACTTGGCAATGATTCCGGCCACATAGCCAAAGAAGATCAGAAACAGAAACAGAAGGCTTGTGCCCCGCGTCGTCCGGGCGCGCCAGGCCTTGATCAGGTTGATCGGCCAGGAAATTCCGAAGGCCAAAATCATTCCGATTTCAAAATAATCACCGACAGACATGTTCCCTCCTTCTGCCTGGGATGCTTACAGCTGCATCTCCAGGGCAATCTTTAACGCTTCCTCGTCTTCTCTTGTGAGCGGATTGATGGACTTTCCGTTCATGATTTCCTTTACATATGTATAGCAGCCGTCCGATCCGTGGATGGTTGTCACCAGAATTCCGTTGTTTTCATTGTTCAGAAGCGCAATCGAAGAACTGACCTTTCCGGCCATTCCGGGAAAGGCATTATACTTCACAATACCGGTCTTCCGGTAAGCTGTCAGCAGGTTTTCGTTGATCTTGACAATCTCGTCCACGTTGTTTTTCAGCTGGATTTTAACCTTCTGGTTGTCTTCAATTACGTGCCGCAGCACATCTTCCAGCGATACCATGTCGTCGCCCTGCATGAACAGCGACAGACGGCGCTCCAGCTTCCGGGTCTTCGCAATCTGAACCATGGTCAGAATCATGAATACGAGGACCAGAATCACAAGCAGCACGAGTGCAGACAAAACAATCCAATTGTTCTGCGAAATATATGTTAAAACAGGTTCGATATACTGATACATTTTTTCTCCGTCAGTGTATGTGCGTCAGGATGCGTTCCAGTTCTTCCAACGAGGAATATTCGATTTCGATCTTTCCGGTGTTTTCTTTCTTTCTTCGAATGTGCACCTGGGCCTTCAGAAGCTCCTTCAGCCGGTTTTCGCTTTCTTCATAGGCAAGACTGCTTCCGAGGTCTTTTTTCTTCGGTGAAGCAGGCGCTTTATCAAAGGTCTTTACCAGTTTTTCCGTCTCGCGAACGCTAAGGTTTCTCTCGATCACGATTCTGGCAGCTTCAGCCTGCTTTTCGGGACTGTCGAGCCCCAAAAGCACTTTGGCATGGCCGGTTGAAAGCGCTGTCGTACGAAGCAGCTCCCGTACGCTTTCCGGAAGACGCAGCAGGCGGAGGCTGTTCGTGATAGCTGTGCGGCTTTTCGCGACCCGTTCCGAAAGCGCTTCCTGTGTCAGTCCGTATTCGCTCATCAATCGCTGATAGGCGCCCGCTTCCTCGATCGGATTCAGGTCCTGGCGCTGAATGTTTTCGATCAGCGCGATCTCATCGATCTCTTCATCGCTGTAGTCCTTCACAATAACCGGAAGCTCGCGAAGACCCGCGATTTTCGCTGCCCGCCAGCGGCGTTCTCCTGCGATGATCTGGTAATGATCACCCCGCTTTGTCACGATCAGCGGCGTAATCACGCCGTGAATCCGGATCGAATCCGCAAGTTCCTGCAGGCCTTCCTCATTAAAGTCTTTCCGCGGCTGGTTGCGGTTCGGTTCGATCAGGCGCAGTTTGACGGTCTGTTCGTTTTTCAGTTCGTCTTCGGTAATCGGGGAGATTTCCGCTATCCGGTTCAGATCCGCCACATCTCCTAACAGCGAGCCGAGGCCTTTCCCAAGTCCTTTGTTTTTCACCGCCATGAATGGTCCTCCACACAGTGCAAATGTTCCACGTGGAACATTCAGTCGTACTGAATCACTTCCTCCGCGAGCCGGCGATAAGCATAGGCGCCGGTTGAACGGGAATCATACTCTAAAATCGGCATTCCGTGGCTCGGCGCTTCCGCAAGCCGCACATTCCGCGGAATAATCGTTTCGTAAACTTTGTCCTTCAGATACTGCTTGACCGAATCGACAACCTGCTGAGACAGGTTCGTCCGGACATCGTACATCGTAAAGACTACGCCTTCCATCCGAAGGGAGGGATTCAGCTTTTTTTGCACAAGCTGGATCGTATACATGAGCTGTGTCAGGCCCTCCATTGCGTAAAATTCACACTGAATCGGGACCAGCACCGAATTCGCTGTTGTCAGCGCATTCACAGTCAAAAGATTCAGGCTCGGCGGACAGTCGATGATCACATAATCGTAGTCGTTCTCAATATCGTGTATTTTCGTCTTGAGAATGAATTCGTGTCGTGGAATGTCCAGCATTTCAATCTCTGCACCCGCCAGATTGACCGTTGAAGGAATCAGGTCCAGCGCCTTCCAGACACTCTTACGGATACAGGTCACGATGTCCAGATCCTCCACCAGAAGATGGTAAATCGTATTCTGTTCATTTTTGTCGATTCCGAGTCCGCTGGTGGAATTTCCCTGCGGATCGAGGTCGATCAACAGAACTTTTTTGCCTTTTTCCACGAGGGCAGCAGAGAGGTTGATGGCTGTCGTCGTTTTTCCGACCCCGCCTTTCTGATTAGCGATCGCAATGATCCGTCCCATGATAAACTCCTTCGGTTTTGATTACAGTATTATAACATAAGACAATCCGGATTTCAATGTTCCACGTGGAACATTTCTGAAACAGATCTGTTCCACACCATTTTCACTTGCATTATTCCCGATCTATGATATAATGAATTCAAATAGGGTTTCTGTCCGGAGCCCTCAGATCGAATACCGGACCGCATTATTCCGACTGCAATGCTCTGTTTCTTTGCTGTTCATTCAGATGGGCAGTTCTGAAGGACAGCAGGACCCCTGCGGAACTGACATGGAAAGAATAATAACGGTCCAGAACGAAAAACAAGAGAGGAGAAACTAAGGACAACATGGAAAAATTCAAAAACTTTAAGCTCGCTTCTCTGGTTTACGCCTACTATCTGAATGGCAAGAGCGAAGAGCAGCTCCAGGCTGACATCGATTTTTATCAGACCTATATGCCTTTGAACAAGGCGTATATCGAGAACCACCGCGGTCTGATCGAAATCCCGGATGAGCAGCTTCAGATGGTGAAGCGCGTCTTCCAGCGGAACGGCATCGAGACCTCCGGCTGCATTACCACGACGCAGCTCGTCGGCGAAAGAAAGCCCTCGATCTTCGATACCCCCTGCTTCACAGATCCGGCACACCGGGCAAAGCTTGTGGAATGCGTGGAAACAGCAGCAAGAAACTTCGACGAGATCATTTTCGACGACTATTTCTTCAGCGCCTGCCGCTGCGAAATGTGCATTAAGGCAAAAGGCAAAATGAGCTGGAAAGAATACAAGCTCAAAGCCGCCGAGGAAGTCTCCCATCTGGTTGTTGATGCAGCAAAGAAGGTTAACCCCAAGGTTAATTTCATCATTAAATACCCGAACTGGTATGAATCTTATCAGGAATCCGGTTACAACCCGCGTGCACAGGCAGAGATCTTTGATATGATCTACACCGGCACCGAATCCAGAAATTCCAATTTCAACGGCCAGCATCTGCAGCGTTACATGTCTTATTCGCTGATCCGCTGGCTCGAGAATGTCGCTCCCGGAAGAAACGGCGGCGGCTGGATCGATCTCGGCGGCTCTCAGGGCAACCTTTCCGTGCTTTTGGAACAGGCAGAACTCACTTACTTCGCAAAAGCACGTGAGCTGATGCTCTTCAACTTCCAGTCCTACCTGCATCATCCGTCGGCTGGCGCTCTCGGCATCGACCTGCAGCGTGTAGACAAGATCATGGGCATGGTCGGAAACCCGATCGGTATCTCGACCTATGAACCGCATGATGCGGACGGCGAGGATCAGCTGATCAACTATATCGGCCAGATGGGTATTCCGCTTGAGCCGGTTCCTTATTTCGATGACAAGGCTGACACGATCTTCCTGACCCAGAATTCCGCTGAGGATCCGGATGTTGTCGACAAGCTGAAAGCATTCGTCGAAAAAGGCGGCTGTGCGATCGTTACCTCCGGCTTCATGCAGAAGACGATCGACAAGGGCTTCTCGGATATGACTTCTGTCCGTCCGACCAACCGCAAGGTTTCCGGCACCAAATATCAGTGCTGCAACCTGTATCATGGCACACATGATGTATCGATCAGCGACGAACCCGCGACATTCACCAAGATGGAGCACAAGAACAACGCGACCTGGTACGATGTGCTGATGTTCATGGATGACAACTCCACCGCAATCCTGACGGATGATGATTACGGCAAGGGCATTGTCAACATCCTGAATATCCCGGACAATTTCGGTGACCTCTACAAACTTCCGAAGGACGTCCAGACCGCGATCGCACAGGATTTCGCACGGAACAGTAAAGTATATCTGTCGGCAAAGCCTCAGATGAACTTCTTCCTGTATGACAACGACATCTTCGGCGTTTACAATCATTCCCAGTATAAGACTCCGATCGAAGTCGTGATCCGCGACGATGAATACATCGGCTTTGAGAACATCGAAAACGGCATGCGCATCACCGAGCCGGTTCGTGTTTCCGCTCAGCCGCGTTTCCACGGCGATGCTGCAAGCGCACGTGTGGAACCGATCGAGAGAGTCTTCAACGTTCCGATGTGGGGCGGCGGATATGCGTTCTTCCGTCTCCTGAAGAAGGGCGAATAATTTTCCGTGAAAAACTGATAAACAAGGGCGTCCGTCTTTCGGGGAACCGGGCGGACGCCTTTTACTTGCGAGGTACAGCATGAATTATGATGTGATTATTATCGGCGCCGGTCCCGGCGGGATTTTCAGCGCTTATGAACTCCTTTCTGAGGTACCCGATCTTTCCATCGCGGTCTTCGAAGCGGGCCACCCGCTCTCAAAACGCCGCTGTCCGATCGACGGGGACAAGATCAAGTCCTGCATCAACTGCAAAACCTGCTCGATTATGAGCGGTTTCGGCGGTGCCGGCGCATTTTCCGACGGAAAATACAATATTACCAATGATTTCGGGGGAACGCTGTACGAATATATCGGCAAGGAGAAGGCGCTGGAATTAATGCGGTACGTCGATAAAATCAACATGAAATATGGCGGAGAGGGCACAAAGCTCTATTCAACTGCCGGCTCGCGCTTCAAGCGGGAGTGCATCACCCATGATCTGCACCTCCTGGATGCTTCCGTCCGCCATCTCGGCACCGATATCAACTATATCGTGCTCGAAAACCTCTATGAAATGCTGAAAGACCGCGTCACTTTCTTCTTTGATACTCCTGTAGAGAAGATCCGTATCCTTTCAGAGGGCTACGAAATCATCAGCGACAGCGGTGTCTATTCCTGCCGGTACTGTATCGTATCGGTCGGCCGCTCCGGCTCGAAATGGATGGAGCGGGTCTGTAAGGATCTGTCGATCCCCACAAAATCGAACCGAGTCGATCTGGGCGTCCGTGTGGAGCTTCCGGCGGAGGTTTTCTCTCACCTGACCGATGAGCTTTATGAAAGCAAAATTGTTTACCGTACGCAGAAGTACGGTGATCTCGTGCGTACTTTCTGCATGAACCCGAAAGGGGCGGTAGTCAATGAAAATACGAACGGTATCATCACCGTGAACGGTCACAGCTATGAAGACCCGGAAAAGCAGACCAACAATACGAATTTCGCGCTTCTTGTCGCGAAACACTTCTCCGAGCCTTTCAAAGACTCAAACGGTTACGGCGAATCCATCGCCCGGCTCTCAAATATGCTCGGCGGCGGTGTCATCGTGCAGCGTTTCGGCGACCTGATCCGCGGCCGCAGATCGAATCACGACCGGATCGAGGGTGCATTCATCACCCCGACGCTGAAAGCCACACCAGGCGACCTGTCTTTGGTGCTTCCGAAGCGTATTTTGGACGGTATTATCGAGATGATCTACGCGCTCGACAAGATTGCGCCCGGCACTGCCAATGACGATACGCTTCTCTACGGCGTTGAAGTCAAATTCTACAATATGGAGGTTTCCGTCAACGAGTATCTGGAGTCCTGCCACAAAAACCTCTACATTATCGGCGATGCCTCCGGCATCACACACTCGCTGTCCCATGCCTCCGCCAGCGGCGTCCATGTGGCAAGGAGAATC
>CADCPV010000252.1 GCA_902803345.1 uncultured Eubacteriales bacterium
ATACGATCACGCGGATCATGCGAGGATCCCCTGCTTTCTCATCTCGGAAAGCAGCACCTTTTCATGGGCTTCCTCCATCGGGAGAAGCGGCAGGCGGACGACATTCTCACAGAAACCCATTGCTGCGACAGCCGCCTTCACGGGCACCGGGTTCACTTCCGAGAAGAGGTACTTGATCAGTTTCGTATACTGAAGCTGCAGGGCAAGAGATCCCTTCACATCGCCGGCAAGATATTTCATGACCATGTCGTGGGTCTCCCGCGGTGCCACATTGGAAAGCACCGAAATCACGCCGACGCCCCCGAGAGATAGAAGCGGCACGATCTGGTCGTCATTTCCGGAGTACAGCCACAGCCTGTCGCCGACGATATCCATGGTTTCGGCGATCTTGGAAATATTGCCGTTTGCTTCCTTGATTCCGGATATATTTTCATGTTCCGCCAGAATGCCATAGGTCTCGGGCTCGATGTTCAGGCCGGTCCGGGAAGGCACGTTGTAGACAATCACCGGAACTGTCGAAAGCTCCGCATAATCCTGGAAATACCTGACAAGTCCGCGCTGGGTGGTCTTGTTGTAGTAAGGCGTAACGGCAAGAATACCGTCCACACCTGTCTCACAGGCCATCTTCGTCAGATGCAGGCCGTGTGCCATATCATTCGAACCGGTACCGCCGATGACCGGAACCCTGCCGGCTGTCCGCTGCACACAGTAGTCGATCACGGCGATATGCTGCTCATCGTTTAAGGTAGCGCATTCGCCGGTCGTCGCTGCAACAATAATCGCGTCGACACCGTTCTCGATCTGCCAGTCAATAAAGCGGCCGAAGCTCTCAAAATCCACCGAGCCGTCCTGGTGCATCGGGGTGATAATGGCCGTTCCGGCGCCTCTGAACAGTTGCTTTTTCATGTTTTTCTCCTCCTCTGAGTCCTTTCACGCGGCAGTTCTGAAAATAAGAAAACAGCCCGCGCACTGTGCGGACTGCCTGAACATTTTCATATGATACAGCAGGTTATGCTGACTCCATTCTGAAATCGTATCAGGGATAGCACTCCGCAAACAATACTTGCGACAGTCGGACAGATCTTATTCCGTCCGCCCAACCCGAAGCTTCCGTATACGGCCGGAAGCTCTTCAGGCTTCGGCACCTATCCCTTTCCCGCGCGAACCGTATGCATTTTCGTGCAGTACTGATGATAAAGGCGCGCCTCTATCTCTTTATGTTCGGTACTATACAGCAAGAACTGCTGTACGTCAAGTTCTTTTTGCAATTTCGGCTCCCTGCACGAGGGATCTGCAAAAGCACACTCAGCCTTCGTGGAAAATGACAGGAAAACCGGGTTATTCCTCTGCTTCGGTAAAGCTTTCCGCCGCCTCAAATACCCTGCAGATCGCGGCATAGCGGCCGAATACCGTCAGCTTGTCCCCCTCCCGGAAAACAGTGTCCGCGGCAGCCGGTTCCGCTTTTCCGCGGTCCACGATCATTACGAGTACGTTGTACTGCGCGCGGATACCGGATTCTGAAAGCGGCCGGTCCCGGAGTGCTTCGGGAACCCTGTGCAGTACAACCTGCGCAATGACATCATTCCCGATATGGTCCATCAGAAACACCATATTGTCGCGGTTCTGATGGGTAATCCGTCCGGCAAGCCGCTCGATCAGCCTTCCGACGAAGGAGCGGATCCGCGGGATCCGGGAACAGATGATGATGACAATCGCGACGCCCAGCGGAATCGAAATACTGAGGATATTCGGAATGATTTCCGAGGCCTTCATCGAAAAGAACACGTTGATGAAGGCGGAAATGATCGTGATATTGAACACATAGCCGAAGAGCATCGTGACGCGTGCGAGCCGTCTTCGCCCACGTGAAGTCAGGAAGAGTTCGCTTTCCCGCGTTGTAAAACCACAGCCTGTCAGGAGCGAAATCACCTGGAAGCGCGCTTTCTCATCCGGAAGTCCGGTGAAGCGGAACAGTGCCGTGAAAAGTTCCGAAATGATCCAGTAGATAATAATAATCAGTGAAAACAGTGTAAGTGCCAGATAAATGTTCAAGTTCTCTGTCCTTCCTGTTCAGATTTCAGCTTAAAGCCGTGCTGCAATTTCCAGAATCTCCTGCGGACTGCGCACCAGGATTTCAGCGCCGTGCGCCTGAAGGAATTCCTCGTTGCGGAAGCCCCAGGTGCAGGAAACCGGCAGCACGCCGAGGTTTTTCGCTGTCTCGATATCCGTATCGGAGTCGCCGACGTAAATCGCTTCCGCTTTCCTCACGCGAAGCTTCTGAAGAATCCGCTCGCAGCTTTCCGG
>CADCPV010000253.1 GCA_902803345.1 uncultured Eubacteriales bacterium
AATCCGTTTACCGAGCCGCGGGATGTCATACTCGAATACTACCCGGCCATCGTTTTCTCCAAGCCGGGAGAGTACATTCTGCATGATGACAATCTCGCCCTTCCATGCTTCTATCGTTGTCGTGCGTGCCTCACCGTGATAATGATCCACAAGCTTTCCGAGGATTGACATTCCCGTTTCACTCAAAAAGCCTGCAAAGCTATTATCATATAGGCAACGAGGATTATCGCTCATAAAGGTCATTCCTCCACTTGTTTTACTCTACGATTCCTTCGCTCCTAAACTTCGCCAGCATCTCCAGCATATGAGTACCGATTTTCACCGGATCATAATCGAAGCCAGCACAAACAATCCGCAGCCCGGATGGAGTCAATAGTTGTCCATGTAATTGGGCTCGAAGGTATTCCTGATATCGTTCGTATTCTTTATTTGTGATTTGTTTCATTTTAACCTCCGATTCAGAAAAGACTTAAAGCTTATCGTACTTGTCAGCTTTTCCTTTTGCTCTGTCAACCGGATACTTGGCTTCGTTTCTGCTCATTTTTTCCATGACGATTTCATCTTCATCCAAGCCCAGTTTATCGAGCATGTTTCTACAGTAAACTAATACATCAGCCAATTCTTCTCTGACATGCGCGATATCATAATCAGTATCACTCCACTGAAAACATTCCAGCAGTTCATTTGCTTCAATTGAAATGGATTTTGCCAAGTTGGCAGGGGAATGGAACTGATCCCAGTCTCGGTCTTCAGTGAATTGTCTAATTCTATCAATGGTTTCCTGTTTCATAAAGCCTCCGTATCATCAAAACCGTTATTTCAGGCAATTACTTCCTCAATGCAATCTCGTAAATCATCAGCCTGCGCACCTGTTCAAGACGATGCCTGATATAGCCCCGCAATTCTGCATCTTCACAATAAACAAAACATCCTTTCTGCCCTCGTGATAGAAGCGTCTTATATGTATTCCTGATTATCCGATCTGCCAGCTTTTCATCAGCTTCTGTATGAACGCCTGAAATCGTTTTATCACGTTTCAGAAAGCGCTGTCTGTAGTCTGTAGTTACTTTTCCGTCGTGATACTGCATATCCATTCCGATAATAATCCCGACGTAATCAAATTCCAAGCCTTGCGTTGAATGAATACAACCCACCTGATCGAAGGAATTCTCTTCGGTGGCAAAACGGTTGGTATCAAAGTTCCATTGTGCTTCAAACCCACCGGGAAGGACAATATCGACCTTGGACTTATCCCTATCACTGACCCACGGATAGCAATAGCCAGCGATCATACGGGCCTTATTGTTACCGTTCTTTTTCCTGAGCTCTTCTCTCATCTCGCAAGGATCGTCGAAAACCCGGATGTCATAATCGCCATCGAAATAGCGGTCATTTGCCGTATGTCTGATCTGCAGCATATCGTCAAGAAAAGCGATATATCCGTCTGATCCGTTACATCTGAACTGAGAAGTCAGTTTTAAGCTGCTGTTATGATGCACGATCGCTCCAAGCACACCAGCTTGCTTTTTAATCTCTTCAACTCTTCCTATATCCTTCATCGTGACGATCTGATCTTCATCAACAAAGAAAACGCTGATCTTCGCGGCATTAATGATTTCTTTAACCTGGTTTTCACCCAGATTGCCGTACATTCCGGACTTGTAGTTCAGCCTGTGTGCTTCATCTGCCAGAATGCAGGAAAATGTATCTTTCGGGACATCATAGAATGATCCGGCCCCCTTAAACAGCCCTTTCAAATATGAGATTCTGTGTCTTCCTCTGGTTAGGCTTTGGGAAAAAGTATAGCGAGGTGCACCGTTCTTAGTTGCATAAACACATGCATATCCATTGTTGATGATTTTAGCCAAAAGATTAATCGCTATGACAGATTTGCCTGTGCCCGGTCCGCCTTCAACAATGATCACATGTTTCTGCTCATCGTTAATGCTATTCTCAACTAGTCTTAATACAGTGGCATAAGCAACCTGCTGTTCATCGATCATCTCAAACTCTTCATTGCCGTTCAAAACACTCCCCACTGTATCCTGCAGTGACTTTGACGGCTTCAGCTTCCCATGTTCGATGATCTCAAAAAGTGGCTTATCTGAAGGTTTAGATACGAATTGAGCAATATAGTCAGACAGAGCGGTTCCATCATGCTCCAAAAACACAGGTGCATCAGAAAGGGCTTCTTGATATTTTGGATCACAAAGATCCTTCCGAGCTGCTTCTTTATAATTGTGTAGAAAAGCACATGGAACCAAACCAATATGATTTTCACGGACAGATTCATTAAAATGCTCTATCAGTTTTGCATAAGAATAAGCCTGTTGGGAAGGATGCGCCACTTCCCTGTATGCACCTCCAACGAAAGCGCGCACAACATTCTCTCTGTCGGTTGCTTGACAGGTTTCCCATTGTTTTAGCTCAACAATTACAACATTATCCGACGATCCGTTGGATCCTGCCACCATAAAATCAACCCGTTTCGAAGTCAGCGGAATCTGATATTCGAGGGCAACCTGTACATTGTCGTCGATCCTTCTGTCGGCTACGATCAAAGCCATCCGAGGAAGTGAAGCCTTCCACGAATTAAACTCCGCATAACTTTCCCTTCCAATTCCCATAGTTGAAAACAGTTCATCAAGCCGAGACGCAATCACTCCATTCATTGCGTCTCTCTGAAAACGATACTTACTTCCAGAATATACAATCATAATAATCACCCATTACCAATGAGATCTGATAAGAAATCATCTGCCACACTTCATTTGCTGCCATAGGTTTCTTTCAATACATCAATCAATTTACGATCAGCGGGAAGCCAGTTGACGCTGTCTAATTCATCCTTATGAAGCCACTTTGCGGCTTCATGTTCTTTCAATATCAAATCGCCCATTTTCACCTCTGCCAAGTAGCAATCCATACTAAGGTGAAACTCGGGATAATCGTACTCAATTGTCGATATCTTTTCTCCAACTTTGATCTCTGTATCAAGCTCTTCTTGTATTTCCCGGCACAGGGCTTCTTCCGGAGTTTCTCCCGGTTCGATCTTTCCTCCGGGAAATTCCCAGTAGTCTTTCCAGTTTCCATAACCTCGCTGGGTTGCAAAGATTTTCTCTACATCACAGATAACAGCTGCAACTACATGTATTTTCTTCAGAGGTCCTTTTTTTTTTTTTTTATTTACCCAGTACTCGTCGGCACGCCCATCACGAACGTCCTGACTTAGAAATACGTCCAGCACTTCCATGTCTATGCTTTGGAAGAGATCCCTGCACGCATTCTCAGTCATATCATGGAAAAAACGACCGTCTTTCTTCCGTTCGGTATTTCCTTTTTTGAAAGAAGCATAAAGAACACCTTCAGGTTTTAATAGCTTTTTCATCTGACACATTAC
>CADCPV010000254.1 GCA_902803345.1 uncultured Eubacteriales bacterium
ACAACGCTGCCGTGTGTGTCGCGTTGCTGTACAAGCAACTACGCGCCGCGGCTTTCACCTGGCCGGAGCGCCGGTTAAATGCACCGCGGTGTTTTATTTCTTCCTGCGGCCGGCTGCCCCATCAGGCTGCCGGCTGCAGGAAATATGACATTACTTTGATCTCTTGTCGTCGCGGCCGTGGCCTCTGAAGGTCCTGGTCGAAACGAATTCGCCGAGCTTATGGCCGACCATATCTTCTGTGATATAGATCGGAATATGCTTGCGGCCGTCATGTACCGCGAAAGTCAGACCGACAAATGACGGGAAAATGGTGGAACGGCGGGACCAGGTCTTAATGGCGGACTTCTGGCCGGACGCGTTCATGGCTTCCACTTTCTTCATTAAACTTGCATCAGCAAACGGTCCTTTTTTTAACGAACGTGCCATGTTTTATTCCTCCCCTTCCTTATCACTTGGTTAATGCTCTGCCGTTCTTGCGGCGGATGATCAGCTTATTGGAAGCTTTCTTCTTCGGACGTGTCTTCAGGCCGAGTGCGGGCTTGCCCCACGGAGTGCTCGGGCCCGGACGGCCGATGGGTGCGCGGCCTTCGCCGCCGCCGTGCGGATGGTCATTCGGGTTCATGACGGAACCACGGACCGTCGGACGGATGCCCATGTGACGCTTGCGTCCTGCATTACCATAGTTGATCAGGCTGTGGTCACCGTTGCCTACGACACCGATGGTCGCGCGGCAGCCGATGGGAACAAGTCTCATTTCGCCTGAGGGAAGACGCAGTGTAGCGTACTTGCCTTCCTTCGCCATTAACTGAGCAGCTACACCTGCGGAACGGACGAACTTTGCGCCGGCGCCGGGATACAGCTCAATATTGTGAATCTGCGCACCGATCGGGATCAGGGAAAGAGGAAGGCAGTTGCCGACTCTGGCTTCCGCCTGCTCGCCGGAAAGAACGGTCATGCCGACTTCCAGGCCTTCCGGGGCCAGGATGTAGGACTTGACGCCGTCCGCGTAGATGATCAGCGCGATATTCGCTGTTCTGTTCGGATCATATTCAATGCTGGCAACCTTTGCGGGGATACCGTCGCGGTTACGCTTGAAATCGATGATTCTGTACTTTCTTCTGGATCCGCCGCCATGATGACGAACGGTGATCTTGCCCTGGTTGTTGCGTCCGGCGTTCTTCTTTAATGAAACAGTCAAAGACTTCTCGGGAGTATCCTTGGTGATCTCCTTAAAGTCGCTGCCGGTCATCTGCCGTCTGGACGGTGTATAGGGACTGTACTTTTTGATACCCATACTGTTTCTCCTTAACGTTTATTATCGCACTTCTCTGTGCATATGCGCGAAGACTGATATAACTCCGTCTGCCTGCTGCATTACAGTCCGCTGAAGATCTCGATTTCCTTGGAGTCTTCTGTCAGCTGAACGATGGCCTTCTTGGTCTTCGCTGTCTTCCCGACTACCAGGCCGCGGCGCTTATTCTTGCCGTCCTGATTCATGGTGTTGACTTTCTTCACCTTCGTGCCGGGGAATAATTTTTCGATCGCTTCCGCAATCATGGTTTTATTTGCGTCCGGATGAACAAGGAACGTATATTTCTTGTCGCCCATGCCGTCCATGGATTTTTCAGTAACGACGGGCTTCAGGATCACATCATAATACTGTACGTTTGCCATTATGCATATACCTCCTCGATCGCCTGTACGGCAGCCTTCGTAGTAACGAACGCGTCATACTTCAGGATGTCGTATACGTTAATGCTGTTCGTGCCGGCAGTCTTGACGCCAGGAATGTTTCTTGCGGAAAGGATCACGTTCTTGTCATCGGAATCCATCACCACAAGTGCTTTTTCCACTTTCAGGTTCTTCAGGATTTCCGCGAACTTCTTTGTCTTGACCGCATCCAGCTTCAGTTCATCAAGAACAAAAAGCTTGTTTTCCTGGACTCTGGAGCTCAACGCGCCGAGAAGCGCCTGCTGCTTTTCCTTCTTATTCAGTTTGAAGGTATAGTCCCTGGGGACCGGTGCGAAGACCACGCCGCCGTGTGTCCACTGCGGGGATCTGGTGGAACCCTGTCTCGCATGGCCGGTGCCCTTCTGTCTCCACGGCTTGATGCCGCCGCCGGAAACTTCCGAACGGGTCTTTGCCTTCTGCGTGCCCTGGCGCTTCGCAGCCAGATGAGCCACAACAGACATCTTGATCAGATGGTCGGTGACTTCAACACCGAATACGGCATCGTTCAGCTCCATCGTTCCGATCTGGGCGCCCTGCATATTATAAACAGATACGTTTGCCATCTGTGCTTCCTCCTTTCGTTCCGCCGGTTATCTCTTCACCTTGACAGCTTCGCGGACCGTGATCAGAGACTTCTTCGCGCCGGGCACTGCGCCCTTTACGAGAATCAGATTCTGCTCTGCATCTACGCGAACCACTTCAAGGTTCTGGATGGTAACCTGCACATGACCCATATGGCCGGGCATTCCCTTGCCCTTCAGAACACGTCCGGGGCTGGTTGCCGCACCATTGGAGCCCTGATGGCGGTGGAACTTGGAACCGTGAGCGATGGGGCCTCTGTGCTGACCGTATCTCT
>CADCPV010000255.1 GCA_902803345.1 uncultured Eubacteriales bacterium
GAGACGGAAGCGCCGGATGAGTACAAATCGGATCCGCGCTATGAAGCCATCAGCCGTTTTGCAAACTTCGGTTTCGTGCTTCCGCCCACATCGACGCTTGAGGATATCTACGAAGAACCCTCGACGACGGCCCGGGTAATCGGGAAAGCGCGGGTGTACTCGGGTGTGAATATCCTGGATGAGACAGAGTATTTCTATCATATCGAATACAAAGGCTCTGACGGATATGTGCTGAAAAACGCGATTCGTACCGGAGAAAAGGCGGAAGCGCTTGGCCTTGAGTACTGTCATTCGATCTGTGAGATCGTGACAGACGGCGAACCAATTTACAAAGAGCCGGATGAAGCCTCCGAAGCGGTCTGCTTTGCGGCAGCCGGCAAATTGTTTACGATCAAACAGTACCTCGGCGACTGGTACAAAGTGGATAATACGATCTATGCGGGCTATGTCCGCAGAGACCGCGTGAAAAACAACCGTTTCCTCGACGATTCCTACTTCTTCCAGAAACCGGGAGAGCATGTATCCGACCTGAGGCTTGAGATACTGGACTATGCTTTTGACTGGTTCGGAACGCCCTATGTCTGGGGCGGCGAAACGCTCGGACAGGGGGTCGACTGCTCGGCCTATGTCTGGCGGATTTTCCAGAAATTCGACATTCCGATGCCGCGTCTTTCGGCAGAACAGGCGGAATGGGGCAAGGCAGTCGCTTCTATGGACGATATCCTGCCCGGAGATTTATTGTTCTACCGCGGCTACAACGATGCTGAAAAGACCTGGACCGAGGGAGTCGGTCATGTGGCGATCTACGTCGGGAACGGCTTTATGATTCATGCGGCGAGCGAGTCGCGGGGAATTACGGTAGACAAATTTAACTATGTGGAAGATCCGATTTGTATCCGGCGGGTCATTACGGACTGATAAGGAGTTTTTTGAATGAGTACACTTGACAGGCTGGAACAGAAGCTGAAATTTCTGCGTTATCCGCCGCTGATGCTGATCCTGGTCATTGCCTATGCAGCAGGGTTTATCATTGCAAAGATCAACCCGATGATTGTGGTGTATCTGGCATTTTCACCGGATCTGATTCTGCAGGGGCAGGTCTGGCGTCTGTTCACTTTTGTCATGATTCCGAATACGAACCAGATCTTTATGGCCATGCTGACCTGTTTCATCTATTTTTCGATTTCCAGGTCCCTGGAGCAGGTTGTCGGCCGCTGGAAAGTAAATTTCTTCCTGGTTACCGGGCTTCTGATGCTGGTCATTTTCGGCTTCCTGTATCACCTTATTTTCAGCGGATCGAATTCTGCCGGAAATGTCATGGCGCTGAATCCCTATTATCTGTACGCGATGCTCTTTGTACTGTTTGCGCTGATCTTTCCGGATGCCCGCTTCCTGCTGATGTTCATCATCCCGATCCGCGGAAAATGGATGGTCTTCATCACACTTGCGATGTACATGATCGACGTGATCGCAGCTTTTGTACAGGGAAATTTCAGCTATGGCTGGGTTCTTGTCTTCATGATCATCGCGGCAGTTCTGTCTCTGATGCTGTTCCTGGCACTTTCCGGCTACCGACCGCGGAAGCGTTCCGGCGCAAGAAGCAATGTGATTCATATGAATTCCTATGCGCAGAACCAGAAGAGGCAGGGGACGCCTTCGACGAATTACCGGCATAAATGCGCACTCTGCGGCAGGACGGACCGCTCCAATCCGGAGCTCGATTTCCGTTACTGTTCCAAGTGCCAGGGGGCCTATGAATACTGTTCCGACCATCTCTATACCCACATCCATGTCGGAACGAAGAATCCGGACGGTTCGGGGGTGAATTACACGGATGTGCATGATTCGAACCCGGGCGGCAACGATCCGTGGCAGTCATGAAAACAGTACTTGTAATCGGCGGCGGCGCATCCGGGATGGCCGCTGCCGCTTTTGCGAAAAATGAATCGACCCGGGTCGTTCTCCTCGAAAAGAACGAAAAAACCGGCAAAAAGCTGTATATTACCGGAAAGGGACGCTGCAACCTGACGAATGCTTCGGACATCGAAACCATTCTGAAAAATGTGGTTTCAAATCCGAAATTCCTGTACAGTGCAGTATACGGCTTTTCCAACGAAGACCTGATGCAGCTCATGGAAGAGAACGGCTGTCCATTAAAAACCGAACGCGGGAACCGGGTTTACCCGGCATCGGATCATTCCTCGGATGTGATCCGCTCCTGGAACCGGATTTTAGAGCAAAAGGGCGTGGAAGTCAGGCTTCGGACGGAGGTAAAAGCACTCCTGATTGAGCAGAAGAAGGCTGTCGGCGTAAGACTATCGGACGGGAAGGAACTTCGGGGAGATGCGGTCATTGTGTGCACCGGCGGGCTTTCCTATCCGGCGACCGGATCGACCGGAGACGGTTACCGCTTTGCTGAAAAGAGCGGGCACCGGATTGTTGAGACGATTCCTTCACTGGTACCTTTCACCTGCAAAGAGGAGTTCGTCCCGGCGCTTTCCGGGCTGAGCCTGAAGAATGTCCGGCTTACGGTCTATAACGGCAGTAAAAAACTCTTCAGCGATTTCGGGGAAATGCTCTTTACCCATACCGGGATCAGCGGACCGCTCGTACTTTCGGCATCGGCCTGCTGCGGAAGAGCACTGGAAGCGACAGGTTCGCTTTCCTCGGAGATCGATCTGAAGCCGGCGCTTAATCCGGAGGAACTGGACAGGCGGATTCTGAAGGATTTCTCGGAGCAGAAGAACCGGGACTTCCGAAATGCCCTTGCGAAGCTTTTGCCTGGGAAAATCCAGGAGCCGGTTGTGATGCTGTCCGGAATTGATCCCCTGAAGAAAGTTCACGATATCACGCGGGAGGAACGGCAGAAGCTCGTACGGCTTCTCAAGGCCTTTCCGCTTCAAATCACAGGGACGCGCGGCTATCAGGAAGCGGTGATTACAAAGGGCGGCGTCTCGGTAAAGGATATTGATTCGCGGACGATGGAGAGCCGGATTGTAAAGGGACTGTATTTTGCCGGTGAGGTGCTCGATCTGGACGCTTACACCGGAGGCTATAATCTGCAGATCGCCTGGTCGACAGGCGTTTTGGCAGGAAGATCCGCAGGTGCATGACCGGCGGACGGAACAGGAGGAATTGATGGGATTTAATGTAGCAGTGGACGGACCGGCCGGCGCCGGGAAAAGTACGGTGGCAAAGGCTGCAGCGAAGGCTGCGGGCCTGATCTATGTGGATACCGGTGCGATGTACCGCGCAATCGGCCTGTATCTTCTCACAGAAGGCGTGGATATTCATGACGAACCGGCTGTCGCAGAGAGCCTCCCCGGCATTACTGTCAGCATTGCCTATGAGGATGGCATTCAGAAAGTGATCCTGAACGGCGAAGATGTTTCCGGGAAGATCCGGACTCAGGAAGTCGGAGAAGCGGCGTCGGTCACAAGCGCCTACGGCGCGGTGCGCGAAAAGCTTCTTGATCTTCAGCGGGACCTTGCAAAAAAGCAGGATGTCATCATGGACGGAAGAGATATCGGGACAAATATTCTTCCGGATGCACAGCTGAAAATTTTCCTGACCGCATCGGTCGCAGTGCGGGCAAAGCGCCGTTATGACGAACTGATTGAAAAAGGCGAACAGGCTGTATACGCGGATGTTGAGCGGGAAATCGAAGAGCGGGACTACCGGGATTCGCACCGGGAAATCGCGCCGCTTCGGCAGGCGGAGGATGCAGTTGTCGTCGATACTTCGGATCTTACGATTGACCAGTCTGTCAAGGCGGTCCTCGTGCTGATTTTTGAGCGCCGGATCGAATGGGAAGCGAGCCTGGCATGAAAGTCCTGACTGCAAAAACGGCGGGTTTCTGCTTCGGTGTGGAACGTGCGGTCCGGGAAGCGCTTTCGGCGGCTGAAAATCATGCAGCAGTCTATACTTATGGACCGATTGTCCACAATGAAACCGTAATCCGGGACCTTGAGGAAAAAGGAATCCGGACCATTCTTGATGAGACAGAACTGTCGGGCATTCCAAAGGGCAGTACAATTCTGATCCGTGCGCACGGAATTCCGAAAGAATTAGAGGAAAAACTCCGCAACCAGGGCTTCAACCTGATTGATGCGACCTGTCCTTTTGTCAAAAAAATCCATCGCATTGCCGAAAAATATGCATCGGAAGGGTACCGGATTGTGATCGCCGGGAACCCGGATCATCCGGAGGTTGTCGGCATCAGAAGTTACGCCGGAAAACAGGCGGTTGTGCTTTCTTCGGCAGAGGAACTTCAGGCACAGATTCCCGATTCCGAAGAAAAAATATGCCTGGTTGCACAGACAACCTTTAACCATGAAAATTTTAAAAAAGTGGTTGCAAAAATTCAGGACATAGGGTACAATGCTAATATTGCAGACACTGTGTGCAGTGCAACGCGTGAAAGGCAGGAAGAAGCCGCAGATCTTGCGTCGCGGGCGGACGTTATGATCGTAATCGGCGGCAGAGATTCCAGCAATTCGCAGAAACTGTACGAAATCTGCAGGAAAAAATGTAATCGAACATACTTCATTCAAACTGCAGCGGATCTTTGTAACGATTGGTGGTGCGGCGTAAGCATTGTGGGGATTACAGCCGGGGCATCAACCCCAAAAAAAATTATTCAGGAGGTTCAAACTAATGTCAGAAAGTTTTGAACAATTACTCAATGAGTCTTTCAAGACCATTAGAACGGGGGAGGTTGTCAAAGGCACCGTGATCGCTGTCAAAGAGAACGAGATCGAGCTGAATATCGGTTATAAGCACGACGGCGTTGTTGCGAAGAATGAATTTACAAATGATCCCCAGGCAGATCTTCAGGAGCTTGTCCATGTGGGTGACGAACTCGATGTCAAGGTACTGAAGGTTAACGACGGCGACGGGCTGGTTCAGCTGTCCACCCGCCGGGTACGCACCGAAAAGACCAGCAAGATCTTAGAGGATGCTTTTGCTGCTCAGGAGCCGATTACGGCGGTCGTGGACGAGGTTGTCAAGGGCGGCCTGTCCTGCACCGTAGACGAAGTCAAGGTCTTCATTCCGGCAAGCCTTGTTTCCGATACTTTTGAGCGTGATCTCAGCAAATACGAAGGCAAGGAAATCGAATTCATTCTCACCGAGTACAATCCGCGGAAGCACCGCGTGATCGGTGACAGAAAGCAGCTGGTTGTCGCCCGCAAGAAAGCTGCCCTCGATGCCCTTCTTGCCAAGATCAATGTCGGCGACGTTGTCGAAGGTACAGTCAAAAACATCACCGATTTTGGTGCCTTCATCGACCTCGGCGGCGCAGACGGACTCCTGCACATCTCCGAGATGAGCTGGGGCCGCATCGAAAGCCCGAAGAAGGTTTTCCATACCGGTGACCATGTAACCGCTTTCATCAAGGCCATCGACGGCACCAAGATTGCGCTTTCCCGGAAGTTCCCGGATGACAATCCCTGGGCGGATGCCGAGACCCGTTTCGCGGTCGGCAATGTTGTAACCGGCAAGGTTGCACGTCTCACCGATTTCGGCGCATTCGTTGAACTTGCAAAGGGTGTTGACGGACTTCTTCATGTCTCTCAGATCAAGAGAGAGCGCGTTGAGAAGCCTTCGGATGTCCTGACACAGGGTGAAGAGATCACCGCAAAGATCGTGGATCTCGACCTCGACAACAAGAAGATCAGCCTTTCGATGAAGGCCCTTCTGCCGAAGCCCGAACGCCGTCAGAATTCCCGCGGCCGCAGAAACCGTGAGGAAGAGAACGTGGACGAGGCCGATGTTGACATCGAAGCTTATATCCGCAAGATGGATGCCGATGCAAAGCGCGCCGAGGAAAAGGCCGCCGCAGAAGCTGCCAAGGCGGAAGAAGCTGCCAAGACCGCAGTGGAAGCTGCTGTCGAGGAAGCGCCTGTGATCGCAGAAGCAGTTCAGGAAGCTGCTGAAGCTCCTGTCGAAGAGGCAGCTGCTGTTGTCGAGCAGGTTGCCGAAGCTGCCGCTGCTGCGGAAGAAGCTGCTGCGGAAGTGAAGGACGCGGAATAATTCAGCGTGCTGAGATTCAGGGGATCAGATACCGGTTGGTATCGATCCCCTGTTATTTTTGCACAATGGTTTTCCGGTTTGTGCGTTTTTTCGAGACACAAAAGAGAACTTGCAAATCCGCCTTGACGCTCCTCTACAGAAAATGGTATGATAGAGACCTGAAGAGCACAGTATCTTGTGTTTTTCGGGACTCTATCATTTCTCTTGAACGGAGGAAATCTATGCGAAAAGTCGGAATTGTCATGGGATCCGATTCGGATCTTCCTGTGATCAAAAAAACGACGGATATGCTGAAGACTTTCGATGTGCCTTACGAAGTGCATGTCTTTTCGGCGCACCGGACACCGGACGAAGCACGTGATTTTGCACGCTCTGCACGCAAGAACGGGATTGCGGTCCTGATTGCGGCAGCAGGCATGGCGGCGCACCTTGCAGGCGCCATCGCAGCGAACACGACGCTTCCGGTGATCGGAATCCCCTGTAAATCCAATACATTCAGCGGCATGGACGCCCTGCTTTCGACAGTGATGATGCCAACCGGTATTCCGGTGGCTGCGGTTGCGGTCGACGGAGGCGCGAATGCCGCTTTATTAGCGCTTGAGATCCTGGCGGTTTCAGACGATCAGCTTGCTGAAAAACTTCAGGAAAAGCGGGACCGGGACGCCGCGGCTGTCCTTGAGAAAGACCGGGGCATCATGGCCCGGCTGGAGGACTGATTATGGGCGGTTTTTTCGGCATGACCTCGAGGAAGGACTGCATTCCGGAAGTTTTCTACGGAACGGATTATCATTCACACCTTGGGACGCGGCGCGGCGGCATGGCCAGTACGAACCGCAGGACCGGTATGCAGCGCAAGATTCATGCGATCGAAAACGCGCCTTTCCGGACCAAGTTCGAGCGGATTTTCGAAGAACTCTCCGGCAACGCGGCAATCGGCTGCATCAGTGATTTCGATCCGCAGCCGCTTCTGATCACATCGAAACTGGGAACCTATGCCATTTGTGTAGTCGGTATGATCAACAATGCGGATGAGCTGATTGCCGGAATGCTTTCAAGAGGCGCAAGCTTTGACGCGATGACCGGCGGCGCAATCAATTCGGTCATGCTGACAGCGGCTTTAATCGGCGAAAAGGATAATTTCGCTGACGGTATCCGGCATGCGCAGATGAAGATCGAAGGCACGGCTTCGATCCTGATCCTGAAAGAGGACGGGACCCTGATTGCGGCAAGAGACCGGGACGGACGGCTTCCGATCCTCGTCGGAAAGAACGAGGACGGCTATGGCGTGTCATTTGAGTCTTTTGCGCTGCAGAAGCTGGATTTTGAACAGGTGATGGAACTCGGTCCCGGTGAAATTGTGGAAATCCATCCGGAAGAAGCCTTCGTGCTGAAGCCGGCGCTCCCGAAGAAACGGATCTGTTCCTTCCTCTGGTCCTATTACGGTTATCCGACCTCAACCTACGAGGGACAGAACGTCGAAGTGATGCGCTACCGGAACGGGCGGATTATGGCGCAGCACGACCAGGAGAGCGGAAAGGCACAGGATATCGATTATGTCGGCGGCGTTCCGGATTCCGGCACCCCGCACGCGATCGGCTACGCAAACGAATCGCGGATTCCCTTCGCACGGGCTTTCATCAAATATACGCCAACTTGGGCACGTTCCTTCATGCCGGTCAACCAGTCTGAGCGGAACCGGGTCGCGCATATGAAGCAGATCCCGGTCCACGACCTCATTAAGGACCAGAAGCTGCTTTTTGTCGACGATTCGATTGTCCGCGGCACACAGCTCAAGGAAACGGTCGATTTCCTGTATGCAAACGGTGCAAAGGAAGTCCATATGCGTTCCGCCTGCCCGCCGATTATGCACGCCTGCAAATTCCTGAATTTCTCCCGTTCCACATCGGACAATGACCTGATCTCGAGACGCGTGATCCGGGAATTAGAAGGCGAAGAAGGGCTGGAGCATATCGAAGAGTATGCAGACGGCAGGACCGAACGCGGCAGAAAGCTCCGGGAAACTATCTGCGAAAAGCTCCATTTTGCTTCTCTTGAATTCCAGACATTGGAAGGCGTGATTGACGCAATCGGGCTTCCGGAGTGCGAACTCTGTACCTACTGCTGGTCAGGAAAGGAATGAATATGAATACAAACTCTAGATCGGAATCCTATGCGGCTGCCGGTGTGGATATCACGGCCGGTTACAGAAGCGTGGAACTGATGAAACAGCATATAGGACGCACAATGATTCCCGGCGCAATCGGGGGCCTCGGCGGTTTCGGCGGACTGTTTGAACCGGACCTTACCGGGATTGAGAAACCGGTACTGGTTTCCGGAACCGACGGCGTCGGAACAAAGCTTCGGATTGCCTTTCTGATGGATCAGCATGATACGGTCGGGATCGACTGTGTTGCGATGTGTGTCAATGACATCATCTGCTGCGGCGCAAAGCCCCTGTTTTTCCTTGATTACATTGCCTGCGGGAAAAACTTCCCCGAGAAGATTGCAGACATCGTAAAGGGAGTTTCAGAGGGCTGCGTGCAGGCCGGATGTGCGCTGATCGGCGGCGAAACCGCGGAGATGCCCGGATTCTATCCGGAAGACGAATATGATCTTGCGGGCTATTCAACCGGCATCGTGGATAAAGACAAGATCATTGACAATACGAAGATGCAGGAAGGCGACGTCGTAATCGCGCTTCCGTCATCGGGCGTGCATTCAAATGGCTTCTCCCTGATTCGGAAAGTGTTTGATGTGGAAAACTGCGATCTTAAGGCACCGGTGAAAGAACTTTCCGGCGCATCACTCGGAGAAACGCTTCTCACGCCGACAAAGATTTATGTAAAACCCGTTCTGGCACTTCTTTCGAAAGTCCCGGTCAGAGGCATTTCGCATATTACGGGCGGCGGTTTCTATGAAAACATTCCGCGGAGTATTCCGGAAGGGCTCGGCGCCGTGATCCGGAAAGATGCCGTTAAGGTGCCGCCGATCTTCGGGCTGATTGCAAAAACCGGGAAGATTCCGGAACGCGACATGTTCAACACCTACAACATGGGCGTCGGCATGAGCGTCATTGTCCCGGCGAATTACATGGAATGTGCGCTTTCCATTCTCAGGGAGAACGGAGAAGACGCTTACGTGATCGGCGAAATCCGCAGACAGGAAGAGAAAATCACGCTGATCTGACAGGAAGGAGGCTGCATGTTAAAGAAAATCGTCAGCGGAATCCTTTCGGGCATCCTCGTTTCGATCGGGGGAGCCGTGTTTCTTTCCTGTGAGAACCGGGTTGTCGGCGCGGTGCTGTTTTCAGTTGCACTGCTGTCGATCTGCTTTATGGGTTATTCCCTGTACACCGGAAAAGTCGGCTTCATGGCCGAAAAGCACGGGAAGGAAGAGTGGTCCGTTCTCCTGTGGGGACTTTTGGGGAATCTTATCGGGACGCTTTTCTGCGGGCTGATATTGAAATTTGCTGTTCCGTCGATGCGCGAAACTGCGAATACAGTCTGTCAGGCGAAACTGACACAGCCCTGGTACGGAACGCTTGTGCGCGGCGCTTTCTGCGGCATGCTGATGTATTTAGCGGTTGCGATCTACCGGAACCACAAAAGCCCTCTCGGAATTCTGTTCGGAATTCCGGTCTTCATCCTGAGCGGGTTTGAGCACTCGATTGCGGATATGTTCTATTTTGCCTGCTCGGATCAGTACAGCCTGAAAACGCTGCTCTTCATTGTGCTTGTTGTGCTCGGTAATTCAGCAGGAGCGCTCCTTCTTTGTGCGATGACCGTTTTTATCAGGGAAAAAGCAAAGCCTTCCGAAGAGGCAGGGCAGAAATAGAGAAAGGGGATTCTTATGGACAACAAAACCAGCATTGCCGTCTTTGTATCGGGCGGCGGAACCAATCTCCAGGCGCTTCTTGATGCGCAGCAGAACGGACTTCTGCCGCACGGAGACATTGAACTCGTGATCTCGAATGTCCGTGATGCCTATGCTTTGGAACGCGCAAAAATGGCCGGTGCAAAGACGGCTGTCGTTGTGAAAAAAGAGCTCGGATCTCAGAAAGCCTTCGAGAGCCGGATCCTCGATCTTCTGGAGGCCCATGACATCGACCTGATCGTGCTTGCCGGCTTCCTGTGCATCCTGAGCGAGGACTTCACATCGCGTTTCCCGGAGCGCATCATCAACGTGCATCCTTCGCTGATCCCAAGCTTCTGCGGCAAGGGATTCTACGGGCTGAAGGTACACGAAGCGGCGCTTCAGCGCGGCGTGAAAGTGACCGGCGCGACCGTGCATTTTGTGAATGAAATCCCGGACGGCGGAAAGATCATTCTGCAGAAGGCGGTAGAGGTACTTCCGGACGATACGCCGGAGTCCCTGCAGCTTCGCGTAATGCAGGAAGCGGAATGGGTTCTGCTGCCGCAGGCCGTCGAAATGGTATCAAAAAAGATTTATGATGAATATTACAAGGGGAGGAAGAAGAATGAACATCTATCAGATTGACAACATCGGCGAACTGATTCATGACAACGCCTATGTCGGACGCGGCATCGTGGCCGGAATGACGCCGGATGGGAAGGCCGCTGCGGCTTATTTCATCATGGGCCGCTCCCAGAACAGCCGGAACCGGGTGTTTGAGCTGACGGAGGAAAAAGAACTTTTCACGCGGCCCTACGATGCGTCGAAAGTGCAGGATCCGAGCCTCATTATCTACGCTGCCCTCAGGAAATCCGGAGACAACCTTGTCTTTACAAACGGCGACCAGACTGACACCATTGTCGATGGTTTTGCGGAAGGAAAAAGCTTCAAGGAATCGCTGGAATCCCGCTGCTTCGAGCCGGACGGACCGAACTTCACCCCGAGAATCAGCGCGGTGGAATACCTCGGAAAAGCTGATTTTTCCTACGAAATCAGCATTCTGAAGAGCATCGACGCAGAAGGAACGGACTGTGCGCGCTATACCTTCTCTTACCCCGGAAAAGCCGGCCTCGGCCACTTTATTCACACCTATGTCTGTGACGGCAATCCGATCCCGACCTTCCAGGGAGAACCGGAACGCGTTCTGATCCCGGCAGATATTGATGAATTCACGAACGACCTCTGGGAAAACCTCAATGAGGACAACAAGATTTCCCTCTATGTGCGCTATACCGATCCTGTGAGCGGCGAATTTACCGACCGCCTGATCAACAAATACCAGTAAAGGAGACTGACATGAAAGAATTCGAACTGAAATACGGTTGCAATCCCAACCAGAAACCCGCGAAGATCTACATGGAAAACGGGACCGATCTTCCGATCAAAGTCCTTTCCGGCCGCCCGGGCTATATCAATTTCCTGGATGCCTTCAACTCGTACCAGCTTGTGCGCGAGATCAAGAATGAGCTTGGCCTTCCGGCTGCGACAAGTTTCAAGCATGTCAGTCCCACATCCGCGGCTGTCGGCATTCCGCTTTCAGAGGACCTGAAGCGCGCCTGCTTCGTGGACGATGTGAAAGGCCTTGATGATTCACCGCTGGCCTGCGCCTATGCAAGAGCAAGAGGTACCGACCGTCTGAGCTCCTTCGGCGACTGGATTGCCCTGTCGGAGCCCTGCGATGTGACTACGGCAAAACTGATCCGCCGCGAAGTTTCCGATGGTGTGATTGCACCCGGTTACGAGCCGAAGGCACTTGAAATCCTGAAGAAAAAGCGGAACGGATCCTACAATGTTGTTGAAATCGATCCGGACTATGTACCGGAAGTGCAGGAAAAGAAGCAGGTCTTCGGCATTACCTTCGAACAGGGCAGAAACAACTTCCGCATCAACGAAGAACTTCTTCAGAACGTTGTGACCGCGAACAAGGAAATTCCGGCGGAAGCGAAGCGTGACCTGATCATCGCGCTTCTCACATTGAAATACACGCAGTCCAATTCGGTTGCCTATGCCTATGACGGACAGGCGATCGGTGTCGGCGCCGGCCAGCAGAGCCGTATTCACTGCACAAGACTTGCCGGAACGAAGGCGGACACCTGGTTCCTGAGGCAGATGCCGAAGGTTCTCGATCTTCCGTTCAAAGCAGACGTCGCCCGGACCACCCGTGACAACGTGATCGACGGCTATATCAACCAGAACGAAGAAGACGTCTGTGAAGACGGCATCTGGCAGCTGTATTTCACAAAACAGCCCGAACCGCTGACGGCGGAAGAGAAGAAGGCATGGCTTTCGACCCGCCAGAATGTCGCTTTAGGTTCCGATGCATTCTTCCCCTTCTCGGACAATGTTGAACGCGCACACCGTTCGGGCGTCAAATACATTGCCGAGCCGGGCGGATCCATCCGCGACGACGACGTGATCGCCTGCTGTGATAAATACGGCATTGCGATGGCATTTACGGGAATGAGACTGTTCCATCATTAATCAGCACATCTGGAGAGTGGTTTATGAACATACTGGTTGTCGGCGGCGGCGGACGGGAACACGCCATTATCAAGAGCCTGAAGAAAAATCCGGCTGTGGAAACCATCTATGCGCTTCCCGGAAACGGCGGAATTGCCCGGGATGCGGAATGTTTCCCGATCAAGGCGACGGATCTTGACGGAATCGTGGATTTTGTAAAGAATCATATGGTGGATTATGCGGTTGTCGCACCGGATGATCCGCTGGTTCTCGGACTCGTGGACCGGCTTGATCTGATGGGTGTTCCCTGCTTCGGTCCGCGCAAAAATGCAGCGATCATCGAGGGGTCCAAGGTTTTCAGCAAGAACCTGATGAAGAAATACGGTATCCCGACCGCGAAATACGAAGTATTCACAGACGCAGAATCAGCACTTTCCTATGTGGAAAACTGTCCGCTTCCGACGGTTGTGAAGGCGGACGGGCTTGCACTCGGAAAAGGCGTCCTGATCTGTGAAACAAGGGAGCAGGCAAAACTTGCAGTCCGCTCGATTATGGAGGACCACCAGTTCGGGAAGAGCGGGGACCAGATCGTGATCGAAGAGTTTTTGACAGGACCGGAAGTATCGGTACTTTCCTTTACAGACGGAAAGACCGTTGTTCCGATGATTTCGTCCATGGACCACAAGCGTGCCGGTGATCACGATACCGGCCTGAATACCGGCGGAATGGGTACGGTCGCCCCGAATCCTTACTATACGCCGGAAGTCGCAGACCGCTGCATGAAGGAGATTTTCCTGCCGACGATCAAGGCGATGAACGCGGAAGGCCGGACCTTCAAGGGCTGCCTGTATTTCGGACTGATGATTACCCCGGACGGACCGAAAGTCATCGAATACAACTGCCGCTTCGGCGATCCGGAAACTCAGGTTGTGCTGCCGCTTCTTGAATCGGACCTACTCACAATCATGCAGGCTGTGACAAATGAAACGCTTTCCGAAACCGAAGTCCGTTTCAGCGAAAAGCACGCCTGCTGTGTGATTATGGCTTCCAAGGGCTATCCTGTGAAGTACGAGAAAGGTTTTGAGATCAGCATTCCGGAAGAACTTCTCGGCAATGTGTTTGTTGCCGGTGCAAAGCTTTCCGACGGGATGATCCTCACGGACGGCGGACGTGTGCTCGGCGTAACCGAGATAGCAGACAGCCTTCCCGAGGCAATCAGGAAAGCTTACGAGGATGTGAAACAGATTCATTTTGACAACGCATACTTCAGAACGGACATCGGCGCGCGTGCGCTTGCGGCCGTGAAAGGAGCATAATGGTATATCGGATTTATGTGGAAAAGAAGGAAGGGCTGAGACTTCAGGCAGATGCGCTTCTTCAGGAAATCCGGGAGCTTTTAGGCATCCGGGGAATTCGGCGCGTCCGGCTTCTGAACCGCTATGATGCGGAGGATATCCGCGAAGAACTGTTCAGTCAGGCGATCGGTACGGTTTTTTCGGAGCCGCAGCTTGACGATGTGTATGAGGAACCGGATTTTACCGGTGCTTCCGTATTTGCTGTCGAATACCTGCCGGGCCAGTTTGACCAGCGCGCGGATTCGGCTGCACAGTGCATTCAGATTATTTCGACAGGCGAGCGGCCGCTGATCCGGACTGCGAAGGTTTATGCGCTTTACGGTGCGATTTCCCAGGACGATCTTGCTGCAATCAAGAAATACGTGATCAATCCGGTGGAGGCGCGCGAAGCGGAACTCAACAAGCCGGAGACCCTGAAAACTGTCTATGAAATTCCGACAGAAGTTGCGGTACTGACGGGCTTCAACGATTACGAAGAGGCAGAACTTGCGCAGTTTATCAGAGACTACGGCCTTGCGATGGACCTTGCGGACATCACTTTCTGCCAGCAGTATTTCCGATCGGAACACCGGGACCCGACGATTACCGAAATCCGCATGATCGACACCTACTGGTCTGATCACTGCAGGCATACGACGTTCCAGACGATTATCGACGATGTGCAGTTTGAAGACGATCTGCTGAAATCAGCCTGGGAAGACTATATCGGCGTCCGGAAAACGCTTGGCCGCACAAAACCGCTGTGCCTGATGGATTTAGCGACGGTTATCGTGAAATACCTGAAGAGTCAGGGCCTTTTGGAAAAGCTGGACGAAAGCGAGGAGATCAATGCCTGTACGGTAAAGATCGAAGTCGAGGCGGACGGAAAAAAAGAGCCGTGGCTTCTCCTGTTCAAGAATGAAACGCACAACCATCCGACGGAAATCGAGCCTTTCGGCGGCGCGGCGACCTGCATCGGCGGCGCGATCCGGGATCCTTTGTCTGGCCGTTCCTATGTCTACGGCGCGATGCGTGTAACCGGGGCTTCGGACCCGACAGTTCCGGTTTCTGAAACGATTCCCGGAAAGCTTCCGCAGCGCACGATTGTGACGACGGCTGCCCAGGGTTACAGCTCCTACGGCAACCAGATCGGCCTTGCGACCGGCATTGTAGACGAACTGTATCATCCCGGCTACGCGGCAAAGCGGATGGAAATCGGCGCGGTCATCGCGGCAGCACCGCAGGAAAATGTCCGGCGTGAAGTGCCGGCGCCAGGTGATGTTGTCATTCTTCTCGGCGGCGCAACGGGACGCGACGGCATCGGCGGTGCGACGGGATCTTCAAAAGCCCACAATGTGCATTCGGTTGAAGAATGCGGCGCGGAAGTCCAGAAGGGCAACGCACCGGAGGAACGGAAGCTTCAGCGGCTGTTCCGGAATCCGGAAGCCACCAGACTCATTAAGCGCTGCAACGACTTCGGTGCGGGCGGCGTTTCCGTTGCGATCGGGGAACTTGCGGACGGTCTTCTGATCGACCTCAACAGGGTTCCGAAAAAATACGAAGGTCTGGACGGAACGGAGCTTGCGATCAGCGAATCGCAGGAGCGCATGGCAGTTGTCGTCGAAAAAGATAATGTTACGCGCTTCCTGACGCTTTCCGACCGGGAAAACCTGAATGCGACACCGGTTGCGGTTGTGACCGAATCGCCGCGTCTCGTGATGGAGTGGAACGGAAAGAAGATTGTCGATGTCAGCCGGGAATTCCTGAACAGCAACGGCGCGGAAAAGCATATTACGATCACCCCGAATAAGCCTGAGAATTATCAGAAGGAAATCAGCGGTTCTTTCACCGAAAACCTGAAATCGATGGCATCCGACCTGAATATCTGCTCGAAGCGCGGCCTTTCCGAGCGCTTTGACTCCACGATCGGAGCCGGCACAGTCCTGATGCCCTTCGGCGGCAAGTATCAGCGCACGCCGATCCAGGCAATGGTGCAGAAGATTTCGATGGAAGAGAAGCATACAGATGATGTTTCGCTGATGTCCTGGGGCTACAACCCGCAGATTGCCGAGAAAAGCCCCTATCACAGCGCCTACCTCGCGGTGATTGAGTCCGTCAGCAAACTGATTGCGTCCGGTGCTTCCTTCACGGATGTCTACCTGACCTTCCAGGAATACTTCGAGCGTCCGGGTACGGACGGAACGCGCTGGGGCAAGCCGCTTGCGGCGCTTTTAGGCGCGTTTGAAGCCCAGAAGGCGCTTCGGATCGGCGCGATCGGCGGCAAGGATTCGATGAGCGGTTCCTTTGAAAAGCTGGATGTTCCGCCGACGCTGGTATCCTTTGCAGTCACGACGTCCAAAACCGCTGACATCGTATCGCCGGAATATAAGGAAGCCGGAGACCGGGTCGTACTTCTTGCCCCTGTTTATGATGAGAACGGCCTTCCGGAAACGGAATCCTTCCTTTCGATTCTCTACCAGGTGCATAAACTCCTGGAGAGCGGGAAATCAGTTTCCTGCTATACCCCCGGTCCGGGCGGCATCGCGGAAGCGGTGATGAAGCAGTGCTTCGGCAACGGCTTCGGTTTTGAATTTGCAGAAAACCTCAGCGTTTCGGAGCTATTCTCTTATCGATACGGCGCATTCCTTTTGGAGCTGAGTGCGGAAGCGGAAGAGATTCCCGGCACCCTGATCGGTATCGTTACAGAGGACCGGAACTTCCGGCTCGGCAGCGAAGCTGTTTCGTACAGTAAAATAGAAACGCTGTATGAGAACCGGCTGGAATCTGTTTATACCTGCAATATTCCGAAAAAGTCTGCTGAAGTCCGAAACTTCTCCTATACGGCAGAGCACCGGATGGCGCCGGTTCTGAAAAAAGCCCAGCCCAAAGTGCTGATTCCGGCTTTCCCCGGCACGAACTGTGAATACGACAGCGCAAAAGCTGTCCGGGACGCAGGACTTTCCGCAGAAATCTACGTCATCAATAACCTGAGCTCTGACGGCATCAAGCGCAGCGTCGAGGAATTTGCCGAAAAGATCCGCGAATCCCAGGTCATTTTCATCCCGGGCGGATTCTCAGGCGGTGACGAGCCGGACGGTTCCGGCAAGTTTATCACGGCATTTTTCCGGAATGAAGCGATCAAGTCCGGTGTAACAGAGCTTCTTGATCAGCGGGACGGCCTGATGTGCGGTATCTGCAACGGTTTCCAGGCGCTGATCAAGCTCGGCCTTGTCCCGTACGGCCGGATTCTGGAAACGGATGTCAGCAGTCCGACACTGACTTACAATGTGATTTCGCGCCACCAGTCCAAGATCGTCAGAACCCGGGTCGCGAGCAATAAATCTCCGTGGCTTGCGCTGACCGAAGTCGGAGAGGTGTACAGCGTCCCGATTTCCCACGGCGAAGGGCGTTTCTATGCGTCTGATGATCTGATCCGGCTTCTTTCCGACAACGGGCAGATTGCGACGCAGTATGTGGATCTTACGGATCACGCAACCTACGACGTCCAGTTCAACCCGAACGGCTCAGCCTGGGCGATTGAAGGCATTACCTCGCCGGATGGCCGTGTGTTCGGCAAAATGGGACACAGTGAGCGCGTCGGCGCAGGTCTCTATAAGAATGTTCCGGGCAATTATGACATTCGGATGTTTGAAGCGGCGGCAGATTATTTCCGCCAGGTTTGATAGTAAAGGAGGGATACGATCATGGCTTATTTATCTGATATTGAAATCGCGCAGGCGACAAAAACCGCACCGATCATGGAAATTGCCGGGAAGGCGGGTATTCCGGAAGAATACCTCGAGCCCTACGGCCGCAATAAGGCAAAGGTAGACCCGAAGATTCTGAAAGACCTTCCCGAACGCGACAACAAGCTGATTCTTGTGACTGCAATCACGCCGACGCCTGCCGGCGAAGGCAAGACAACGACGACGGTCGGTCTTGCGGACGGCCTCGCGCGGATCGGCAAGAAAGTTACGGTCGCGCTTCGTGAGCCCTCCCTCGGTCCGGTTTTCGGTGTGAAGGGCGGCGCTGCAGGCGGCGGTTATGCACAGGTAGTTCCGATGGAGGATATTAACCTGCATTTCACCGGTGACTTCCACGCGATCGGTGCCGCCAACAACCTGCTGGCCGCGATGCTGGACAATCACATTCATCAGGGCAACGAGCTCGGCATTGATGTCCGTAAGATCACCTGGAAGCGCTGTGTGGATATGAATGACCGCCAGCTCCGCTTCATTGTGGACGGCCTGAACGGAAAGTCCAACGGCGTCCCGCGTGAAGACGGCTACGATATCACGGTTGCCTCTGAAATTATGGCGGTTTTCTGCCTTGCAGATTCGATTACGGACCTCAAGGAGCGTCTCGGCCGCATCATTGTCGGCTACACCTATGACGATAAGCCTGTCACCGCCGCAGATCTCAAGGCTGTCGGCGCGATGGCAGCTCTCCTGAAGGATGCCCTGAAGCCGAACCTTGTACAGACACTCGAAGGCACACCCGCCTTTGTGCACGGCGGTCCTTTTGCGAATATCGCGCATGGCTGCAATTCGGTCATGGCGACCCGAGTCGCCCGTGCGCTCGGCGACTACACCGTGACGGAAGCAGGCTTCGGCGCCGACCTCGGCGCAGAGAAGTTCCTCGACATCAAGTGCCGTATGGCAGGTCTCGTGCCGGATGCGGTTGTCGTGGTCGCCACAGTCCGCGCCCTGAAGATGCACGGCGGTCTCAAGAAAACGGAGCTTACGACAGAAGACCTGACCGCACTCGAGCGGGGCATTCCGAATCTTCTCCGCCACGTCAGCAACATTAAGAATGTCTATCATCTGCCCTGTGTCGTCGCAGTCAACCGCTTCCCGACAGATACGGACGCCGAAATCGACTTCATTATCAAGAAGTGCCGTGAGCTCGGCGTAAACACGGAGCTCTCCACTGTCTGGGCCGAAGGCGGAAAGGGCGGCGAAGCCCTGGCCCGCGAGGTTGTCCGTCTCTGCGAAGAAGAGAAAGGCAGCTTCACCTTCTCCTACGATCTGGATCTCCCGATTGAAGAGAAGATTAAAGCAGTCACGACCAAGGTCTACGGCGGCGCCGGCGTCACAATCATGCCGGAAGCGAAGCGCCAGATCCGTCAGCTTACAGCCCTCGGCTTTGACAAGGTCCCGATCTGTGTCGCGAAGACCCAGTACAGCTTCACAGACGACCCCAAGAAACTCGGCGCTCCCGAAGGCTTCAAGATCACGGTGAAATCCGTCAAGGTTTCCGCCGGTGCCGGCTTTGTCGTCGTCCTGACCGGAGACATCATGACGATGCCCGGCCTCCCGAAGGTTCCCTCCGCCGAAAAGATTGACGTTGACGAAAACGGTGTCATCAGCGGTCTGTTCTAAGGTGGAACGCTGGCTGGAGTTTTATGCCGAATCCTGCTTCGCGGAGAAGTGTGGGAATGGCTCCCGGTGCTTTGACGCCGGGAGCTTTTGTATGCGGAGGAATGTACTCCTCTTCAGACGCGCGGCTGGCCTTGATCCGA
>CADCPV010000256.1 GCA_902803345.1 uncultured Eubacteriales bacterium
ACGGTTATCGTACCGGTAATCTCACCTTCGCTCCAGTTTCCGTCCGCATCCTGACCGGCTGCATTCACGCCGAGGGTGACTTCCTGGCCTTCCTCAGGCTGCGGCTTGTCTTCGGGGAAATATACCGCTGTCCGCCAGGTGATGCGTTTGCTGCCGTCCGCAAGCTCCTCTTCCTTGCCTTCTCCGGGCGGATAGGTGTTGATACCGTCCCAGTCGTCGAAAGTCGGCTTTTTGTTACCGATCTTTGCCCAGACGTCGCCGAGGGACCAGCCTTTTTTGACGAGCTCGGCCGGGATGATCACCTTGAATTCATATACAGCGGCTCCGCCTGTGCCTTCACCGGTGTATTCGGCGCTCTCAATCTGTATTTCATCCGGCGAAACGGCTGCAGCTGCGGTCGTTGTTTCTTCCTGGACATCGGCTGCGGAGGCTTCTTTTTCGGATTCGTCTGTTTTCTGGCTCTCACGTTCAGCAATTGAGGAGAGCATCGTCTCAGCTTTACGGCTGTCCTCCAGATATTCATCATAGTCACTGCAGTTGCAGCCGCCGAACAGAAACGCGCATAAGAGACTCACCGCAATGAGAAGTACCACAGCCGGAAATATCCGGGTTTTCTTCCTGTTTTTCATGAATTGTTCCTTTCTGCCGGTCCATCCGGCATTTTTGATTCTTGTTCGTGCCTTCGTCCTCCTGTGCTGCCCGGACGACAACTTCAATATGATCAAGCGAAGAATCCGGTTCGAAACGGACCCTGATCTGTTTCATTCCACATACCCTTTCCAGGATCAAACTGATATCTCTTTTTTACCATGTTCTGGCCCATAAATCAAGATTTCCGGAACGAACGGTCGATATCGAGGAATGAACGGCAGCATAGAGTTTTTACTTGTCTATTAGCGGAAGCTGTGCTATACTTGAAACAATTTATAGAAAGAAGACGATTTCCATGAAACAGAAACTGACGAAGGGAAAGAAAATCTTCATAGCAGTGTGGATCGCCCTGATTGTGGTAATCCTGGCGCTGATCTTCATACTCGGGCTTCCGCCCGGCGAGTCGGAGAGCATCAAGGAAGTCATGAAGGACGGCGTGCTGCATGACAAAAACAAGATGAACTTCTTCGGGCTTTCGGTGAACCCGGCGGTGATTTCCGCGTATCTCGTGTCGGCGGCGCTCTTACTTGCGGCCGTACTGATCCGCATCTTCGCAATTCCGCGATTTAAAGACGTTCCGGGGAAATTCCAGTCGGCAATCGAGAAGCTTGTGGAGTTTTTCGCGGATATGGCAAAGGCCAACTCCTCGCATCGTACCGGCTTCATCGGGGCATACATTTTCAGCGCAGGCGTCTACATTTTCTTCAGTACGATTTTCGAGTTATTCGGTGTACAGTGGACGACAACGGCAGGACACACGATGGCGCTTCCGGCGCCGATTGCGGATATCAACGCCGCGATTGCGATGGGTGTCACGACGTTCAGTATGATTCTGGTCTCCGGGATCGTTGCAAACGGCCCGAAAGGCGGACTAAAGGTTCTGAAGGACTTCTCGCTTCCGATTTCGATGAGCTTCCGTCTGTTCGGTGCACTTCTGTCGGGACTTTTGGTGACCGAGCTTGTGTATTATACGGTGTCATTAAGCTTTGTGCTTCCGGTCATCGTGGGCGTGCTGTTTACCCTGCTGCACGCAATTATTCAGACTTACGTGCTGACGACACTCGCTTCCGTCTTCTACGGCGAAGCGGTGGAGCCTGCGAAAAAGAAAGATAAGAAGAAAAAGAAAGGATAAAGGATCATGAAAAAGACAAGAATTCTGGCGGCAGTTTTTGCAGTGCTTATCGCGGCGGTGATGTTTTTCGCGGGTAGGGTTCCGGCGCATGCGGACGGAGAAGACGGCCCGATGCTGATTGCGGAGAACCCGGCGGAAAGCGCAGATCATACAACCGGCACCAAGGCAATTGCAGCGGCAGCTGTTGTCGGCATCGCGGCAGCGGCAGGTGCTCTTGCGATGGGACTCGCGGTTTCGAAATCTACGGAATCGATGGCGAGACAGCCTGAGACAGCCGGACAGATCAATTCTTCGATGATGCTTGGCATGGTCTTCATCGAGACTGCGATTATCTACGCGCTGATCGTCGCGATCCTGATTATTTTCGTACTGTAAGAGGGAACACCTCATACTGCCACTTATGTGAGGTACTGAAAATGCCACTGAATATTGATTTTGTGCAGATCCTGCTGCATATGCTGAATTTCGTGATCCTGGCAGGCGGGCTTTCGCTCATCCTCTTTAAGCCGGTGCAGAAATTTATGAAGGAGCGTGAGGAACGCTTCAAAAAGGCGAAAGAAGAGAACGAAAAAGCGGCCGAGGAAAACGCTGCCTTGAAAGCAGAGTATGAAACAAAGCTCCGGGATGCCGAACAGGAAATTCAGCAGCTTCGCCTTACTGCGGAACAGGATGCTGCAGACGCTGCGAAGCAGTATCTGGATGCGGCGAAAGACAGAGCGCAGGAAATCATCGCCGAAGCAGAGCGGGAGGCAGAGGAACGGAAGGATCATATCCTGGAATCTGCCCAGACCGAGATCGGCGAGCTTGTGATTGAGGCAACGCAGAAGCTGATGAAGGAATCAGCCGGCGAGGCCGAGAACCGTGCGCTCTACGACGAATTCATCCGCGTTGCACAGGAAGACAGCTGACGCTCCGAAAGGACCTGAAAACGCCCCTTTTTGAAGGTGAAGCATATGGATTTTGAACAGTCTTTTGATAACAGCGAAGAGCTTCAGAACGAGCCTCTTCGTGTGGAGATCCGGTGTCTGGTGCCGCCAACCGAGGAGCAGCAGATGAAGATCTCCGCTTTTATGCGAAAAAAATACGGCGCGGACGAAGTGGAGATTGTCATCCGGAAAGATCCGTCGGTTGTGGGCGGCTTCAACATTTTCGTCGGCGATGACAACTACGACTGGAGTACACTCGGCCGTATCCGCCAGCTCCGTGCATCGATTCAGGCACTTCCGAAGGAGCAGAAAGTTGACAACATCATTTCGCTTCTCAGGGAGGACATCCGGGATTTTGAACTGACATCAGGCTACCAGCAGGTCGGCGAAGTGCTGACAGTCGGAGACGGAATCGCCGTGATATCAGGCCTTCGCGAAGTAGAATACGGTGAAATTGTCCTTTTTGACTGCGGCATCAAGGGAATGGTGCAGGATCTGAGGCCGGACGGAACGACGGGTATTGTGCTGTTCGGCGATCCGACGGAGATTGTCGCCGGATCGCGCGTCGTACGCACGAGACGCACGGCGGGCATCCCGATTTCGAATAGGATCCTCGGACGGATGATCGATCCTCTTGGAAAGCCGATCGACGGCGGGGAGGAGATCGGCGCGAAGGAATACTTCCCGATCGAGCGTCCGGCGCCGGGCATCATCGAGCGGAAATCCGTCTCGAAGCCGATGGAGACCGGGCTTCTTGCGATTGATTCGATGTTCCCGATCGGCCGGGGCCAGCGTGAACTTCTGATCGGCGACCGGCAGACCGGCAAGACTTCGATCGCAATCGATACGATCCTGAACCAGAAAGGCAAAAACGTCGTCTGCGTGTATGTTGCGATCAGCCAGAAGGCCAGTTCCGTCGCAAAGGTTGTCAACATTCTCAAAAAAGCCGGGGCGATGGATTATACGGTCATCGTCAGTTCCCCGGCATCGGATTCAGCTTCTCTGCAGTATATTGCGCCGTATGCGGGATGTGCAGTAGCGGAGTATTTCATGTACCGCGGACGTGATACGCTGATCATTTATGACGACCTTTCGAAGCATGCGGTTGCCTACCGGACGATCAGTCTTTTGCTGGAGCGCGCACCCGGACGGGAAGCCTACCCCGGTGACGTGTTCTACCTGCATTCAAGACTGCTGGAACGTTCGGCTCAGCTTTCCGACGATCTCGGCGGCGGCAGCATGACCGCGCTTCCGATTGTCGAGACCCAGGCCGGCGATGTCTCAGCCTATATCCCGACCAACATCATTTCCATTACAGACGGCCAGATTTTCCTCGACAGCGAGCTGTTCTATGCGGGCCAGCGCCCGGCAGTCAACGTCGGTCTCTCTGTTTCCCGTGTCGGCGGTTCGGCACAGACAAGCGTGATGAAAAAGTCTGTCGGTTCCGTGCGCCTCGATCTCGCACAGTACCGGGAAATGCAGGTTTTCTCACAGTTCGGGTCGGATCTGGATGAGACGACAACGAGGCAGCTTACCTACGGAGCCGGACTGATGCAGCTTCTGAGACAGCAGAACCAGTCGCCGTATTCGCTGCATGAGCAGGTGATTCTCCTTGTGACTGCGCAGAGCCGGTTGTTTGTGCCGGTACCGAAGGAGACAATTCCGAAATGTGCAAAAGAACTGCTAGCATATTTTAATGACAGCCATACTTCCCTGTGCCTGCAGATCGATCACGATCCGGTCTGGTCGGAGGAGCTGAAGGCAAGAATTCTGGAAGCGGCGGAACTGTTCTTTAAGAACTATCAGGCTTCATAAAGCTGAGATCCGCCTGAGAACCGGGCGGACTGCTTCCCGGATCAGGTAACGGGAAGTGATTACATGAGGAAAGGAGGGGCGTAATGGCGAGTGCTGCCGAGATCAAAATCCGCATCAACAGTATCTCCGAGACCAAAAAAGTCACGGACGCCATGTATATGATCTCCTCCGTGAAAATGCAGCGGGCGAAGCGCGAGAATAAGAAGACGGAGCCGTATTTCAATGCGCTCCGGCAGGAGATCGGCGAGCTTTTAGAGAACATCCCGCAGAACAACAGCCGCTATTTCCAGAATCTGGATCCCGACGGCATCCGCGGCATTGCAATGCTCGTGATTACTTCGGATCGGGGACTTTCCGGGGCTTACAACCAGACGGTTCTGCGGGCGGCAGAGGAGCGGCTGAAAGAGCGTTCTGACATTACGCCTTTTGTCGTCGGCGAATTCGGCAGACAGTATTTCGCCGGCAAAAAGATTCCCTACCAGGAAGATTTCAGCTATGCGATGGCCTTTCCGACTATCCGGGAAGCGCAGCGGATCTGTGCAGATCTTTTAGAATATTACGACAGCGACCTGGTGGACCAGATCGAGATCATTTACACGCATTCGCCGACATTCGGCGCGGGTGTTGTCCGGAGAAAAATCCTGCTGCCGCTGGAGTATTCCGAGTTCTACGGTTCCGATAAGCCGGAAATGAATGTCGGGAAGGAATACTATCCGAGCCCCGAATCCGTGCTTCAGGGAATTGTTCCGAGTTATCTCACCGGATTTGTTTACAGTGCGCTTGTTGAGAGCTATGTCAGCGAGCAGGAGGCGCGGATGACGGCCATGAACACGGCCGGAAAGAATGCGGAGGAGATGCTGAAAAAACTCCGCATTCAGTACAACAGCATCCGGCAGGCGGCGATCACTAACGAGATGATCGAGATCACCTCCGGCACAAAGGCATTGAAGAAGAAACGAAGCACTCCGGCAGCGGAGAAATGAAGGATAGGAAAATGGATAAGCACGAATCGTATCAGAATCTTCATCAGGGACTGATCGCCGGCATCAGCGGGCCGGTCGTCGACGTTGCCTTCAAAAAAGGCGAACTGCCGAAAATCCGCGAAGAGCTCTTTGTCTTCCGGGGTGAAGAGAAGCGGATTATGGAGGTTGCGCAGCACCTGTCGGACCGGATGGTCCGCTGCATCATGCTTGGCGCATCCGAGGGCCTGCATCGCGATATGACGGTATATGCTTCCGGTGCCCCGATCCGGGTACCAGTCGGCGAAGCAGTTCTCGGGCGGCTCTTTGACGCTTTGGGGAACACGATCGACGGCGAGGAACCTATTCCGGATGATGTGCCGCACGAGAGCATTTACCGGCCAGCGCCGGCATATTCGGAGCGGAAAAACACGGAGGAAATCCTTGAGACCGGCATTAAGGTCATCGATCTTCTTGCGCCTTACCAGAAAGGCGGCAAGATCGGCCTGTTCGGCGGCGCCGGCGTCGGAAAAACGGTGCTGATCCAGGAACTGATCCATAATATCGCGACAGAACACGGCGGCTATTCGGTCTTCACCGGCGTCGGCGAACGGTCACGCGAGGGCAACGACCTGTTCTATGAAATGAAGGAGAGCGGCGTCATTGAAAAGACTGCGCTTGTATTCGGGCAGATGAACGAAGCACCCGGCGTCCGTATGCGCGTCGCGCTGACAGGCCTTCGGATGGCGGAGTACTTCCGGGACGAGAACCACAAGGACGTGCTTTTATTTATCGACAACATTTTCCGTTTTATCCAGGCGGGTTCCGAGGTCAGTACGCTTTTAGGGCGCATGCCCTCCGCGGTCGGCTACCAGCCGACGCTGGCCAATGAACTCGGCGAACTGCAGGAGCGGATCGCATCGACAGGTTCCGGCTCGGTTACCTCTGTCCAGGCGGTTTATGTACCGGCGGACGATCTGACGGACCCGGCCCCCGCGACGACCTTCTCCCACCTCGATGCAACAACGGTGCTCTCCAGAAGTATTGCGGAACTCGGCATCTATCCCGCGGTGGATCCGCTGGAGTCTTCTTCCCGTGCACTGGAACCGGATGTCGTCGGTGAAGAGCATTACCAGGTTGCGCGGAAAGTGCAGGAAATGCTGCAGCATTACCGGGAACTTCAGGATATCATTGCGATCCTCGGCATGGACGAACTGTCGCAGGAGGACAAGGACACGGTTTACCGCGCGCGTAAAATCCAGCGTTTCCTGTCCCAGCCTTTCACGGTTGCGGAGAAATTCACCGGTGTCCCCGGTGTCTATGTGCCGCTTTCGGAGACAATCCGCGGCTTTAAGGCAATTGTAACGGGAGAGCTGGACGACTGTCCGGAAGCGGCCTTTTTCAACGTCGGAACTGTTGAGGATGTCCGGAAAAAAGCGGCAAAAATCCTGGCGGAGGAGAATGCGAAATGACCCCCTTCCATCTGCAGATTCTGGCGCCGGAACGGGCGTTTTACGATGGAGACTGTGTGTCTTTGGTGGTGCCGATCAGCGACGGCATGCTCGGCATCATGGCAGGACGCGCGCCTTTGACGGCGGCACTCAAAGACGGCGAGGTGATTTTTACCCTGCCGGACGGTACGCGGCGGTCCTGTGCGGTAACGCGGGGCATGCTCGATATCTCACGGGATGTCGCGCGGATCCTTTCCGAATCCGCCGTCGCTCCCGAAGAAATCGACGAGGAAGCAGAACGGCTTGCGATGCAGGAAGCGATGCTGGAGCTTTCTGAAAAACAGGGACGAAAGGATTACATGGTATCACAGCTCGCCTTTGCAAGGGCATTCAACAATCTCAAAGTCAAGCAGCACAATGCAGTCAAGGAAACCGACCGGAAATAGGCCGGTTTCTTTTTTACAGGCTGATGCAGGAGGGACATTCACAGATATTTCACAGTTACAAGCTGTGCTGATAATAAACTCTCCTTGACATAAACGGCAGAATGGTGTAATCTAATACAGTAAATCAGATCAATACCGTCAGCAACTGTTACAGTGCTGTTTGAGGAGGGGAAATGAGTGAATATGTAATTGTCGCGGATTCTGCCTGTGATATTGAAGAAGAAGTGCTTCGGGAATGGGGGGTTCCGGTCGTAAAGCTGTCCTATATTTTTACGGATACAGAGGAGCTTCATGAAGACTATGAAGTGGAAATGAAGTCCTTTTACAAAATGATGCGTGACGGACGGGTGGCCAAGACCTCCGCAAGCAACACGCAGCAGTATCTGGACCTGTTTACGGAACTGTATGAGCAGGGAAAGGATGTGCTCTATATCGGCTTCTCGACCGGGCTGAGCACAAGCTACAACTCGGGCTGTGCCGCGGCGGAACAGCTGAAGAAGAAATACCCGGAGCGGACCTGTGTGCCGATTGATTCTTTTGCGGCGTCAGCCGGATACGGGCTTTTAGTATACCTTGCGGTCCAGAAGAAAAAGGAAGGCCTTTCGCTTCAGGAACTTGCAGCTTATGTGACGGAGACAAGAGACCATCTGTGCCACTGGTTTACGGTAGACGATCTTGTGTACCTGAAGCGCGGCGGCCGGATCAGCGCAGCGGCGGCCTTTGTTGCGGGTGTTCTGGATATTAAGCCGGTGCTGCATGTCGACAACGAAGGGCACCTGATCAATATGTTCAAGGTACGGAAGCGCAGATCTTCGATTAAGGCCCTTGCCGATAAATATGATGAACTTGCGCTGCACCCGGAGGAAGGCCCGATCTTCATCTGCCAGGGCGACTGCATGGAAGACGCCGAATACCTCTCGAAGCTTCTCCTGGAGCGCCACAACGTTCCGGTTGACAAAATCGTTTATACCGGTGCCGTCATCGGCGCGCATTCCGGCCCCGGGACCCTGGCGCTGTTCTTCCTCGGGAAGGAGAAATAAGCAATCAGCCCCAGCCTCCGTCAACACCGATGATCTGGCCGGTGAGATAAGACGGGGCGTGGAAGAGGAGACGGACGCAGGCTGCAACTTCTTCGGGTGTTCCGAAGCGGCCGGCCGGGATCTCCTGCTCAAGAGCGAAGCGTTCTTCGGCGCTGAGATTGTGGTTCATGGCAGTATCGATTGCGCCGGGCGCGATGGCGTTCACGCTGATTCCGGAAGGGGCAAGCTCCTTCGCAAGGGATTTTGTAAAGGCGTTGACGGCTCCTTTGGTTGCGGCATATTCGGCTTCGCAGGAAGCGCCGATGCTGCCAAAAATCGAGGAAATATTGATGATGCGGCCGGTTTTCCCGGGGATCATACGCTTTGCCGCTTCCCGGCTCATGCGGATGCAGGAGCTGAGATTGGTCTGAAGGACAGCCTGAAGTTCCGTTTCCGTCGTATCCTGAATCTGGGAAACATGGGCGATGCCGGCGTTATTCACTAAAAGATCCGGCGCTCCGAAAAACTGATCATATTCTTGAAAAACGGCGGCGCAGCCTTCGGCAGTCGAGAGATCGGCACAGAAATACCGGGCTTCGCAGCCGTTTTTCTTCAGCTCCTCTGTAAGGCTTCGAAGCGCCTCTTCCCGGTGGTTCCCGACAAGAAAGAGGCGTCCCTCCGCTGAAAAGGCACGCGCAATTGCGGAACCGATTCCGCCGGAAGCGCCGGTAATAATGATATTTGCAGACATTTTACGGAGAACCTCCTGATATATACAGCCTGATGATACCACATTATACTGGTGAAGCGGAAAATTGTAAAGAAAAACAGATAACCGGATGAACCTCAGTGTCAAATTTGTTGTCCATACAGGTGAAGGCAGAAAATGTCAGGGAACAGATGTGACGAAAATGTTAAAAAGTGATTCTGAGACGTAACATTTTCTTCATAATCATTGACAAATGCTGATAAAAATGCTATACTGTCTGAAACTATGGATAC
>CADCPV010000257.1 GCA_902803345.1 uncultured Eubacteriales bacterium
CCGAGCTGCGGGGCGGTCCGGCAGGAAGGCAAGGACAGCTGTCCCTATTGCGGGCGTAGCATGATCAAGAGTAAGGAAATCGTTGAGGAAAGCCAGATCGAACATCCGGAAAACTATGTGAATAACGGAACCTACCGCTACGGAAACGCGCCGAATACGTATATCATGGTGAATGTCGTCAACATTCCGGTTCGGCACAGCAGCACCCACTCCTCGGGTTCTTCCGGTTCTTCACATCGTTCTTCCTGCGCGTCTTCCTGTGCACATTCCTGTGCCTGCGCTTCCCATTGCGCCTGCGCTTGTGCCTGCGCCAGCTCCGGCAGGGCAGGCTGTTCGGTGAAGGATTTTTTCAAGGACAGCATCCACAGAGGACGTGTCAAAGTAAAAAAGTGAAAAAGAATGGGAGAATTACGGTAATTCTTGATTACATCGGCAGCACGGAGGAGGGCAGGTCAATCGGGAGCCAGGCGAGGAAAACGCGAAGCCATTTGTCCCAGTATTCCCAGATGTGTTCGCCGTAGGGCTCTTCATAATAGCAGTAGCGGAAAGGATCACCGGGAAGGGACCGGAAGAAGTCGCGCATATGCTGCGCCATCGCGAGATTCCGGTCGAAACTGCCGCAGGTGTGGAAGAGGGCCGGCAGCGGACCGCCGCCCTGAATTGCTTTTTCAGCAAGCCAGTAGAGATCCTCGGGTGTGCCCCGGGGGTCTCCTTCTTTTCCGATGCCCCAGCACAGAAGATGCCGGGCGTCCGCAATACTCGCCGGAAACTCTTCGTTGGAATTCCGCGCATGGAAGCCAATCGGGCGGATATAGGCGTGGTTGCCGTTTGCGAGTGCACCGATTGCCGCATAGCGGTCCGGATAAGTCAGGCCGATCTTCGCCGCACCGTAGCCGCCCATCGAAACGCCGGCGACAAAAGTGTCCTCACGCCGGGAGGATACCTTGTAAATGTTTTTGACAATCTGCGGTACTTCCTCGGTAAGATAGGTGAAGAAGGCTTCGCCGTGCACCATGTCCGCATAGCCGGAGAGCTGGGCGGAGGGCATGACGACCGCAAGCTTCCGATCCGCCGCATAACGCTCGATCGAGGTGTAGCGCAGGAAGTGACTGCAGTCGTGGGAGGTTCCGTGCAGCAGGTACAGCACAGGATAGCCCTGTTCGGGCGGCAGCGGCTCCTCCGGCGCACCCTGCCCTTTGTCAGGAAGGATCACATAAAGGACCTGGTCCATCTGGAGCGTTTTCGAATAAAATTCAAGCTTTGAAAGGGACATCAGCAGGTACCTCCGATCCAGTATTCCACGAATTTTCCGAGTGCGTCCGAGCATGCTTTCAGGGTAATCGGACTGTCAGAAAGCCTCAGAACCGCCCGATTACCGAAAATTTCTGCGGCTTTTTTGGTCGATTCAAATCCCAAATCTTCCTCTTCGGAAAAAAGGAAGACTTTCCGCGTCTCTGAAGCCCCGCAGGCTGTGAAAAATGCTTCGCGCTTCTCGATCCGTTCTTCTTCCGTCCCGAAAAGATCCGTGAGCCTGCTCTCGGTAAAGTACCCTTGCGGACGGATCGAAGGATCCAGGATTCCGGCAATCGAACCCGCGCAGGCAAAGAAATCCGGCTCTTCCGCCGCGAAACGGAGCGCCGCAATCGCGCTGATTCCGAGCCCTGCGACAGCGCAGCATCCTTTTTCTACGGGCAGGCCGGGGAGATAAGTTTTCAGGTATTCGCGGACGTATTTCAGGGACTGGTAGAAGGGATAGCCGTAGACCATATCGGTGAAGCATCCCTGAAGCGCAGGCGGAACCACAACGGCGATCCGGTAAGCTTCTGAGAGCGCGGAGATCTTCGTCCCTGTGAGAAGCGAGAGTCCTGATTCGCCCTGCGGCGGCAAAAGGAACAGGGTTCCGGCTGCTTGTTCTTCGCCCCGAAGGATCTCATCGGGCACCAAAAGATGCAGTTCAGAAGCCATTCCGATTTTCGGACAGTAATAATCATGCGTGAGAAGAGCCATGGGAGTATCCTCTTATTCTTCTGTTTTTTTTGCGGAGTACCGCGGACGGATTTTGATAAAGTAATAGATCATGACGGCGAGCGCCGCACAGGCCCAGCCGACCGGGAAGGCAACATAAACGTTGATGACCGAGTAGTTCAGCTTCATGGCGACAAACAGGAAAAGCTGGCGGCAGCCGATCATGCCGACGACCGAACAGACCATGACGACAAGGGATTTGCCGAAGCCCCGGACTGCATTTGCAAAGATGTTGTTCAGACACTGGAAATAATAAAAGGGCAGCATCCAGTGGACCATGGAAACGCCGAAGGCCACAGCAGCCTCCTCTGAGATAAAGATATTGACAAAGAATTCCGCAAGCGTATACACGAGCGTTCCGACGCTCAGAATATAGATCGCGCAGATCAGGAGGGCCGTCCGGATACCCTTGAAAGCGCGGTCGTATTTTTTTGCGCCAACATTCTGGGAAACGAAGGTCGTCGTCGCGAGGCCGAGGCTCTGAGCAATCATTCCGACGAAGCGGTCGATCTTCTTCGCGGCCCCGATGCCCGCCATCGCGGACGATCCGAAGGAGTTGATATAGCGCTGCACAAAGAGGTTCGAGATCGAAATCAGGCTGGACTGGATCGCAGCCGGGAAGCCGAGAATCGCAATTTCCTTCAGCATCTGGCCATCCATATGCAGGAGCCTTTTTGGATGCAGCCGGTAAACATCATCGGTCCGGAGCATGCGGACATAGACCATCGTAACCGACAGCCCCTGTGAAATGATCGTCGCAAGCGCCGCGCCGATGACGCCGAGCCGGAGCACAACGACGAACAGCACATCCATAATGATATTGGTAATGCTGGATATCACGAGATAGTAGAAAGGCCGCCGGGAGTCGCCGACCGACTGCAGGATCCGGGAACCGACATTGTAGATTGCGGTAAAAAGAACACCGATGAGGTAGATTCGAAGGTAAGCGAGCGCTTCCGGGAAAACGTCATCCGGGCATTTGACGAGCCGAAGGAGTGCCGGGGAGAGGATGATGCCGAGCGTCGCCATCGAAAGGCCGATGATGATACCGAAGGAGACCAGTGTGTGCAGCGCTTTTTCCAGGTTATCCTGCTCCTTCGCACCGAAATAGCGCGCGATCAGCACACCGCCGCCCGTCGAGAAGCCGACGAAAAAGCCGGTCAGGAGCATCGAAATGTCTGCGCTCGCCGAGACCGCTGCAAGCGCCGTCGTGCCGATAGCCTGTCCGACGACGATGGAGTCGACACTGTTGTAGAGGTTCTGGAAAATCTGTCCCGCGAAGATCGGCAGAGAAAACAGAATCAGCTCTTTAGCAATATTGCCCTGTGTCAGATCACGCGATCCGCGTCTTGCTGCTGCCATGCTGTGATGGTTCCTTTCTGTGAGGACAGGCCCCATGAGCCGATTTGGCCTTCAGGGACCTGTCTATTCTGTCTGTTACGGCAGCTGCACCGGATATTTCTCAATCGGCACATCTTCCGTCTCGGCGTACATCTCTCCATCCTTCAGCTTGATGATAATCCACTTCAGCCAGTTTTCGTTGTCCATCTCGGGATAGTCTTCCCGGAGGAACCAGCCGCGGGATTCTTTCCTCAGGCGGGAGGCAAAATAGTGCATCTGTGCGGAGAGGACCATGCATTCGGCCTCATGGCAGGAAAGTACGCCGTGCATGTCGACGGCCTTGAGATCGTTAACAATCGCCGCCGCCTCATTGACGTATTTCATGGCCTCATCCATGCGGTCTTCGCGCATGTAGACCGAGTATTCGCTCGGTGCCATGGCCTCCTGTACGAGATGGATGACTTCTTTCGGATCGTGGCCTTCAGGCCGGTTCAGCGGCGCATAGGTATATGCGATGGAGGCGTCGATTTCGTCGTCTGATATCGGTGCGGGATCTGTATATTCGGAAACCGCAAGGTCGTCCGCCGCGACGATTCCGGCAAATACGGCATTCAGGATGCCTGAGCCGCGGTTTCTTCCGGGAGGCGCCGGAACCGCGCCGGGAGCGCCTGATCCGCAGTAGCTGCAGTCACCGATCGCATAGAGTCCATCGACTGTGGTGCGCATGAATTCATCCGTACGGATGCAGGACTGCTCACCGATCAGGGAAGGAACAACCTCAAGATCTGTGTCAACACTCGCCGAATCCATCATGTTCAGCGTCCGGAACTTGTCGCTGTAGGACATTTTGGAAAGATCCGGCGGGTCTTTCTTTTCCGGCGCGCCGCCGCCCGGGAAGGGACCGAATTCCAAATGGACCGGACCGTTCCCCTGAATCATCTGCAGGTACCATTCGCGGACAGCCGTGCTCGGGATATCCGTCTGCCGGTGGTCGGTGAAGTTCTTCGTAATGAATTCACCTTTGGCGTTGTACATGTTGTTTTCGCCGAAAACGACTTCATGGTGGCTCTTATAGCGCACGAGCTGTGAGAAATTGCCGAACTCGGCATTGCGCATTTCGGCGCCGGCACGGTATGCCGCCGCGATGCCGTCGCCTCTGCCGCTCGACCACATGGAACCGAAGCGGTAGTTCTGCGAACCGGTCGCAAGCACAACCTTTTTTGCGGAGATCGTGTAATATGCTCCGTCGTCGAGAATACTGTAAGCGCTGATGCCGCGGATCCGGTTGTCCTTCACATATAAACCGCCGAGGGCGGTCTTGTCCAGAATCCGCACACCGAGTTTCTCGCAGCGCTGCCGCATCCGAAGGGTGATCGTAAGGTCCACGCGGATCATCGCGGTAAAGGGACCGGTCGGCATGACATTGTAGGAACCGTCCGGGTTTTTCGGCACATCGACGCCCCAGGAAGAGAGTCTGTCGAGCATGCCGTGGTTCATTTCGACATATTTCAGCATCAGGTTCTGGTCGCCGAGATAACAGCCGATTTCGCTGACGTGGAACTTTAAAAAGTCCAGCGGGGTGATCTTGTCGAGCTGGAAATACTGGAGCACGCCGCCGCCCTTGTTGGCTTTTCCGCTGTAGCCCGCAAACTGCTTCTCCACAATCAGGACGTCGAGCGCAGGATTCTGCTCCTTGAGTTCAATGGCGCAGCTCAGGCCGCCGACACCGCCGCCGACAACCAGCACATCACAGGAAAGTACATTTCTTTTGATATCCATTTCCTGCCTCCTTACCTGTAGCGATCGAAATGCTGCATCATGTGTTCGCTCGTGTGGTCCGGGATAACGCGGATGGCGTCACGCCGGCAGACACTCATGCAGCAGAAACAATGTTCACAGTCTTCCACGTACTTGAAGACCGGCTTTCTGTTCTCCGCATCCCAGCGGATGACATCGACAAAGCAGGCCTTGTAGCACATCTGACAGCCGACACATCTGTCGGGGTCAAATTCAATTCGATGATTTGTATAGATCATATTGCGTTACTCCTCGTCTGGATTGTGAAAAGGCGCGACCGTAAAGTCGTCCTTAAACTCCGCATAAACCTCCGGCAGAATCTTTGCGAGGTGCGTGAATTCCTTTACATTATGAAGAAGGAAGGCAATACCCATTTTGGGATTTGCCGTGAAGCCCGGGAACTTTTCAACTTTGCCCTCGACCGCCGAGTATCCGATCCAGAAGCGGGTTCGAAGCTCGGATCCGTCCGGGGTCGGGCGGACGAAGTGGACCATGATCGACATGCCGCCGGTACAGACGATGGTTCCATTGAAGTTTTTGAGTTTTTCCGGACTGAAGCCGACTTTTTCAGGCGGCAGGAAAGTGAGCCGTACATCGACAGGCGGCTGGTCCGGCAGGAGCGATTCCCTGATCGCATGGGTCGTGTTCCAGTAGCGTTCCTTCATGGAAAGCGATTTGTCGAGTGCCTGCGAGACATTCTGTGTCTGGACATAGTAATGCTCGTCCCGGTTCCAGATCTTGTAGCGCAGGGAATTCAGGCCGTGCCAGGCAAACCACCAGTCGAACATTTCCGGTGTGACGCCGGGCATTTTCACATGGTTTGCGATCATCAGGCCGCCGTCTTCGAGCGTATAGATGCCGAATTCACCCGGAAGATACCCCGGATCGAAAAGCCGGTCCATTTCCGTTGGATGCAGGGCGCAGCCCTCCGGAAAATCGCAGGCGAGGATCTTTTTCGCGGTTTCTTCGGGAACCGGCGCGATGTCGCGTTCAAAATATTTATAAAGGGGAGAAAGCTTCTCCTCCTCAGTAACAGGTACCGGCATGCGCGCCTCCTTCCTACAGCCCGATGCTGTGCGGCTGCTGCAGGATCGCTTCCGCCTCCATGCAGAGACCGGCGATCAGTTCGCGGCAGGTTTTGATCTCATGAATCAGGCCGCAGACCTGGCCCGAAAGCACCGCGCCTTCGTTTTCGACTTCGCCGTCGCGGGAAGCTTTGGCAAGAGAACCGGCGGAGGCTTCCATGAGAAGCTTTGCGGCTTCTTTTTTCGGATGCGTCGCCTCGATCTCTAAAAGCCTTTCGGCAAGCGCGTTTCGGATCTGCCAGCTCGGTTCTCCGGTGGATTCGCCGCAGGAGACGATGTCGTCGTCGATCGCGGAAAGCACACGGGCCTTGACATTCGGATGGATCGGACATTCGGCGCTTGTCATAAAGGCCGTGCCCATTTCAAAGCCTTCCGCGCCGGCAACAAAGCAGCCTGCAACCTGGCGGGGGGTATAGATGCCGCCGGATGCGAGAATCGGAACAGACTGGATATTTTCAACAAGTTCAGCAAGAAGTACGCGTCCCGAAATGCGGGCTTTATGGCCGCCGCCTTCGACGCCTTTTGCAATGATGACATCAGCGCCGGCTTTTTCCGCGACAAGGCCGTCCTGCAGGCAGTTGACCTTTGCGACAACCTTCGCACCGGTCCGTTTCATGCGGTCGTAGATCCGGGAAGCCATCTCGTAGTCCAACAGGTTCAGCGTGTCGAGATAAACTGCCGGAACCGGAACCTTCTCCAGCGTCGAGCAGTTGATTTCAAGCTGATCCCCCGGATCGAGGAAAATATTGCAGGCGAAGGGCTTGTCGGTCATGCTGCGGATGGCTTCGATCTGTCCCGCAATAATCGGACCCGGCATGAAGCCGCAGCCAAGTACGCCGAGACCGCCGGCCTCCGACACGGCAGCCACAAGAGGCGCCATCGATGTCCAGGCCATCGCGCCCTGGACAACAGGGTATACAATACCGAGAATGCTGCATACACGATTCTTCATCAGCATCACTCCTTTCGTTTTTCTGAGACCAGTATACTATAAATGTCCGGCATGGAAAAGTGATTTTTGTAAGGTGATTTATCAAGAAAAACACTTTTGGCGGCGTTCGGACGTTCAG
>CADCPV010000258.1 GCA_902803345.1 uncultured Eubacteriales bacterium
TTGACGTCGCCGGACCTTTCGGCATTGGGATCATCTTTGTTCTCTCCGGGTATAAGCGCGGTCAGTGCCAGTCTCTTTTCCGGATGCGCTGCATATTGCTTTGCGAGTTCGTCAACTGCCGGATCATTCATAAGCTGCATGTTCTTCATCAGGATTTCATCCTGGTTGTATACGATCGTGGAGTGTCCTGTTTCACGGTTCTTCATGTAATACAGCTGTGAATCTGCTACCGCAAGAAGAACGCCCAGATCGTTTTTGATCTGCATGGCATTCATTTCCTTTCCGGACGCAAACTCCTTATACATCGCGATTGTCGACTTGAACCCGTCCGGATGTCCCTTGATGTTTTTCGTCCAGGGTATCAGTTCGGAAGGATCCGCAGGCAGCTTGTCCGAGCCGTACCGCACCAGTTTTTCCTTTTCTGCCGGTTTGTATTCGGATGTCCGGACTGCCTTCTCATATTCCCGGATCTGATTCATATCGGGAGAATTGGTGTGCGCGGAAAGATGTGCTGCCCCGTATTCTGACAGACTTATCGGATCATAATTCCGGTCGGCGCCTCTTCGCACCTCATTGATCCTGTCGACAACGGCCTGCGCGCTGTATTTGGCATAATCGCTGCCTTCCGACAGAACCGACAGGATATCCAGGGACTGGTCAAACTGCTTCCGGTCATGTTCATTGCTGCGCAGCTTCTTAATCCCCTTCATATAGCCGCAGGTATTGTCGAGAATCTCCTGAAGCTTTTCTGCGCCTTTCGGATCATCAGGGTTGATCGTCCGGATGCTCTCCTTCAGTTTTTTCCATTTGCTGCTGCTTCCTTCCGAACCGTCAAGAAGCGGCTCCATCTGTTTGAGTTTTTTCAGAGTCTCCCGCATTTTGGACTGATCCATCTTGTAGAACGGCCGGTGCATGCGGACAGTCGTATCAAAGAGCGTCTTCGGGTCTTTTTTTCCGGCCTCGATAAGTGCCCTGACGCGAAGCGGCTCCTTGCACATCTGTTTGAAGGCAGGCATGGCCTGAATCTTCTCTGCATAATTTCTGGCTGCCTTCGTACTGAATTTTTCCGCGTCTGCCGGTTTCATCCGGCCGTGTTCCGCGTTAAAAGCACCGGCCATGGCCTTTGCAAGATATTCTTCTTTTCCCTTCAGAGTATGGGGCACGTTCTGAAGATGCGCTGCCGCGTAATTATCCCAGCTCCGTTCACCCGGTATCGTTGTTTTTCCGACGACGGCTTCCGGCTGCCACTTTTCCAGCTGCAGGCCGAGCTTGAGTTTTTCATCGATATACTGCAGGTCATCATACAGGGTACTGATGGGGATCCCGTTTGCGACAGCCGCCTTTTTCATGGCCTCAAGATACCGCTGTCCCTGTTCATCCTTGTTTTTATAGATATAGTCAAACAGCTTATAGCCCTTCCGGAAGCCCTTCAGCCGCATTTTTGCGGCCTGGCGAGTAATTTCTTTCTCTTTGTTTTCCGCCAGCAGCTTTTTCTGCACCTCAATGCGGGGTGCGGCTCCGTAGGAATCACGCAGTCCGAGCGTGATGTCCATCAGGTCATCAACGGCTTTCTGCGTCTTTTCATTTTCGGACTCATATTTTTCGTATGGATAGTTTTCTTTTCGTTCCCGCGCCTGTTTGGCCCTTTCCTTTTCCGAGGCAATCTCATTAAGGTCCTTTCCGTCAAGAGCCGCCTGAAATTCCTCGGACATGGCAATCGTTTGGAGACGGCCTGTAATATCCGCCATCGTGTTCCCGTAATATTCGTCTCTGCTGTTTCGAAACTGCTGTTCAATATTGACTGTTTCTCCAGCCATGTTGGTTCTCCTTTATGTTTTTTTGCATTTTAACATCCGATGTCCATCAAATGTCCAACACAATCAGAGTTTTTCTGCTTTTTTTCGAAATATTCGCCTTTTTAAAGGAATAGCCGTCCGCTTATGAAAGAAACCGCCGCTGAAGTTCCTCCCGCTCGGCATCGCTGATCTGAAGGCCTTCCCGGATAAA
>CADCPV010000259.1 GCA_902803345.1 uncultured Eubacteriales bacterium
CAGCTTTCCAAAATGGCTTATCCCGAATTTAGTCCTCGGAATGACCTGATACTCTCCCGTGTAAATATCAAGGACATCTTCTTCCGCCCTCTTATAGATGTGGATCACATTGTGAAGAGATTCCGACGCTTTTCTCAGAGCAGGGGCCTCCCGGGACAGGCTTTCGGAAACAGCCTGCAGCTCCCTGACTCTCATCAATTGATCCTTTGAAAAAACATTTCCTGACCTGACTGCTTCTTCCCAATCTTCCTGGTTCGATCCTGTCCGCATTGCAATTGCGCAGGTCTTTCTGATAATTGCTTCCGTTTCTGCATGAAGAATCTTGAGTTTTTCCGCCATCATCAACAGTTCATCCTCTGCAGATTCCAATTCACGATAGTTGATACGCCCCATCACATTCTCCTGTTAAGCAAAGTGCGGCAGTCTGCATCAATGGTATCTGTAGCTGACTCTGATATTCGTATTCCCAATATTGATCAGCGAGCCGCTCGGAACCTGGACCGGTTCTGTCACCCTCTTACCGTTTAAATAGGTATGGTTCAGGGATCCGGCGTCGTGAATAGTCAGAATCCCCTGTCTCCCACTCAAAAAGCAATGCATACCTGAAATCAGCTTATCCTCCGGAATAACCAGATTCGGATATTCCTCCATATCTTCTTTTCTTCTCCCAATCGCCATCACCTCGGGAAAAGCAACCTTTATTCTTTTTCCGGTTTCCGGGATTTCAAAATATGCCTCCCACATGCGATGACGCCCGCCTCCGTGGTAAACAGTTCCATAAACATCCAGGCCAGGTTCAAAAACGGCCCCTGCATCCTGTCCATAAGTCAGTTTTTTCGTGCTGACACCACCGTTGGCAGTTACTTTACGCTTTCCCCCATCAACCCCCGAACCGCCTGCTGACTTGTTATTATTAAAAATGGATGCAATACTGACAATAATCCCTGCAATAAAAACAGCACCTGCAATAATAATCAGAATAGTCCATGCCATCTTTCTGTTACCTACCACTTTCTTCCTGGAGAAAGTCTCCAATCCTTTCCAGTTCCCGCCTGGCTGTTTTAATGATTTCCTCATGAAGGGCAAGACGTTTCAAAAAAACTGCGGCAGCCGCATCGTCCCAGTTCTTCTCCAGACTTCTTTCTATCAATTCCAACGGACGAAGGACTGTGGAATCAAGTCTTGAGGCCAGATCCTGCAATTCCCCTGAAATTTCTGATCGTTTACCTCCCATTTTTATCCTCCATGGTTTTAAACACTCTGCTGCAAAGAACCTGCAATTCTTTCTGCCTCTTCATACAGTTCCTTCTCGGCAGAAGCATGCGCAGCATACCCTTTTCCTCCCCAGACGTCCTCGATCCCGGTTGTCAGGATCTCGTGGAGTTGTAAGAAATACTGCAGAAGTACTTTAGTCTTATCATGAGCAGAGTTTTCCGGTCCCGGTTCAGCCATGGATCCATGTTGTATATTCATTGACATATTGTATTTTCCTTATCAAAAATCAATACTTTTTGCGGCATATTTTTCTGCAGCTCCATATACATTTGCGGCACCGTTCATATATAACAGAAGTTTTTCATATCCACCGCAAATCTCACGAAGACTCTCCAGGTTTCTCCTGTCAGTATGTCTGCCGGTATGAATCTCCTCTGACTGCTCCAGAAGATCTATTTCGAGCCTTATTTTCTCTAAAATATGTGCTCCTTTTGAAGCAGCCGTCTTCATTGCATGCGGGTCATAATACAATTCGTCTTTCATCACTATTTCCCCGGAAGATTAAATGTAGAAGACTTTAAAGCTTTCGTAGTTTTCAATAATCCAGGTCTGTTACGCCAGCAGAAGCTCACTGCCCGTCTCCAGCCCGTTCTCGAATGCAGTCTTTTCTCTATTCAACATCAGACTTCTCTTTTTGTCCCAGAGCAGCAATTTGTAATCCTCACCATCCATTCCGCATTGTACGCGCCTGCAGATCATATCGGCGATCTCAGCCTGGATTTCATACACGGGGATGTTTTCGTCAATCTGAAAGTCGAATTCCTGTCCCATGATGGGTACTTCGACCTTGACAATAATCATAAATGCCTCCAATCCC
>CADCPV010000260.1 GCA_902803345.1 uncultured Eubacteriales bacterium
GATCACAATCCGGAGCGCTGGACCTCCCGCCGTTTCGTTTCTCAGATGGTCAGAGAACTCTGCGGCGCGAAGTACGAGTCTACCTTCTGGGAGAGATGGGAAGAAAACCATCTCCGGGAAGAAGACATTAAACTGATGGCGGATCTTGGCTTCAACTGTGTCCGCATCGTTCTGAATGCCAACGCTCTCCTTTACGAAGAGCCGGGCATCCAGTTCAATGAAGGCGGTTTTTCGCGTCTTGCAAAGATCATCGATGCCTGTGAGAAGTACCGTGTCTACGCGATCCTTGACATGCACGGCGTGATCGGCGGAAACAATGGTGCGACCGGCGATTCTCTCTTCTGTGAATATCCGAGCGTTTTCCTGGATGAAGAATCCACCGAGCGGCAGATTGTGCTCTGGGAAGAGATCGTCCGCCGCTTCGGCTGCCGCTGGATCATTGCGGGCTACGACCTCATCAACGAACCGGTTTCCTCTCCGATTCAGCATGAGTATATACCGCTTCTTGAGAAATACTACGAAGAATGCATCCGCAGAATCCGTAAGATTGACAAGCAGCATATCTTCTTCCTGGAAGGCGCAAAGTACGCGCGTGACTTCAGGATCTTCAATCATCAGTATGATCCCGAATACCACAACTGGGCGATCTCAATCCACCTTTACGGCGCGTCTCCGGAGATCAAAGACCTCTATGGCTGGCTCTTAAAGCGCGATGAGCTGAACGTTCCTTTGTGGCTTGGCGAGTGCGGTGCAGGCCCCGATGTTGATCCGGTATTCTACGATATCTGTGAACATCTGCATGTTTCCTATACCCCCTGGGGATGGAAAACGGCTGCGGAGCGCGGCAAATCCCGCGGACCTCACGGCAGAGGCATGGTGCACCATTTCGTACCGGAAGGCTGGGACAAGATTCAGAAGTTCCAGATGGTCGGCCCGCGTCCCACATACGAAGAGTGCATTAAGATCATGGATGCCTTCATCGAGTCCACAAAGCTTGAAAACTGCGAAGTGAACTATGAGGGCCCGCGCACGATGAAGAAAATCCCGGACATCACTCTTTCCGGCGTTGCTTACGATATGTGGAACGAGGACGGATCGCGCTACTACGGAAACTGGGAGTACAGTAACTACCTGAACTTCCGTCTTGAGGATCACACGAAGCTTGTCTGGGCCTGTGAGAAGGGTCTTCCGTATCCGAAGTTTGCCTGGTACCAGGATCCCAACGAAGAGCGCTACAGCCCGCTTGACGATCTTGCTTTAGAGCTTGCGGCCGGCGAGTACGCCAACTATACTGTCCGTGAAGTAAAGGATGGCCTGAAGGTCAGCTTTGAAGGCATCGGAGAAGGCGAGGCGGAAATCCTCTGCGCCGGCAAGGAGATCGGTACCGTGAAGTTTGCCGCGGGTTCGATCCTTGCGCCTGAGACTTCTGATTCGTTCACAGTAGGCTCGACCGGTGAACGTGTAACGGTAAAGATTGCCGTGAAGAGCGGAACCGTGACCCTGAAGAAAGTAAAATTTGAATACTGAGAATAAGAGTTCCCGGGGTCAGTCTGTACAGGCATGTTTTCATGGATGTCGGATCTGACCCCGGTTTTTTGTGACCTGCAGTATCATTTGAGTGAAAATGCAAGAAGGAGGTATGAGATGTCTGATAAAATTTACCCGCCGCTTTCGGAACGTGAAATCCGCGGTGCAGAACGTTCGAAAAAAGCTGCAAAAGAAGGTATGGTTCTTTTGAAAAACGACAGGAACGTTCTGCCGCTTTCTCCCGGAAAGATCGCGCTTTTCGGGAACGGCGCGGTTCGTACGGTCCGCGGCGGTTCCGGCTCCGGCGATCCCTTTAACGGCGGCGTTTCCGGCGGCGGAGAGCTTTTCGTGAATCAGTCTCCCCGCTATCACATCAATATTCTTCCGGCGCTTCTCGAATCTGGTTTTGATATTGTGACAAAGGAAATCCTGGAGAATCTTGCAGAGCGCCTCGACGCGATCGTGTCCGAGGCTGCAGCCGCCGGGAAACATGACGTGCTCTCCCCGGAGCAGGAGGTTTCCGAGGCGGACGCGAAGCGCTTTTCCGACATGACCGATACCGCGGTTTATGTCCTCTCGAGAAATTCGGGCGAAGGAAGAGACCGGAAGGTCGAAGATGATTATGATCTTTCCCCGGTGGAAAAGAAAAACCTTCGGGTTCTGCGGGAAGCATACAAAAATCTTGTGCTTGTTCTGAATGTTCCAGGCCCGGTGTCGGCGGCGGACCTTCAGGAATCAGAGGCTGACGCGATTCTTTTAATGGGCCAGCCCGGACAGGAAGCAGGACTTGCGGTTTCTGAGGTCCTGACAGGCGAAACAACACCTTCCGGAAAGCTGACGACCACATGGGCAATGGAGTACCGGGATTATCCGAGCGCGGACACCTTCCTTTCGGATCCCGACACTTCGCTCTATACTGAAGGGATTTATGTCGGCTACCGCTATTTCACAACAGTTAAAAAACAGGCCGGATATCCCTTCGGATTTGGTCTCAGTTATACGGATTTTGCAGTTTTCGGGGCTTCTGCCAGCGTTTCCGGTCAGGACATCGTCGTCAGCGCGAAGGTCAGAAACTGCGGCAATTTCGACGGAAAAGAGGTGCTGCAGCTCTACGTCAGCGCACCTTCAACTGAGATGGACATGCCGGAAAGAGAGCTTAAGGGCTTCAAAAAGACAAGTCTTCTGAAGCC
>CADCPV010000261.1 GCA_902803345.1 uncultured Eubacteriales bacterium
CTGTAGACTTCAAATCACAACAGCTTCGCTGGGTTGCGATTTGAGAAGGATTGCACTCCATTCTTCCCGCTGTGTATTGTCCCTGTATAGATGTGCTCCTGTACTCCAGCAAGCAGTTCCAAGAACTGTATACAAAACCGCAGAGCCAGCTGCCTGAAATTCAGGGAGCTGGCTCTGCGCATTATTCGTCTGGCCCGTCGTTCAATACTATATACTTCTTCTCAAGAAGGGCTGTGTCCGTTAAACTTACGGATTTCCCGCTTGCACGGTGTCCGACGCCGCCCAGACCTCTTCGCCGCCGGTGAGTGCCAGCAGAAGATAATCATCCTCCCGGCGCAACACCGTGCCGAATGCATCTGTATTTTGGGTCTGCGCGCTGTCCCATAGGATTTTCCCGTCGTCGGAGCTGGGATAAACTACCGTTCCCGCAGGAAGCAGGACCGGGCTTGCCAACTGATCCTTCATACTGTCGTCATAAGCAAGAGTCTTTCCTTGCTCTACCCAGCCAATGATATTGCTGGGTGAACGGAGGTCCCGCATTCTGACCAGCAGCCACTCCTGTTTTTCAGAGGCCGCCGCCGCGAGAACGGTGAGCAGCGTTCCTTCCGGGATCTCCCGGATCACTGTGTCGTCTTCCGGATAGATTATCATTTCGACGGTCTGCTCGGTGAGTACCCGCTCCGCTTCCGCCTGAAGATAGCTCAGGTTGGCCGCCGCACGATTGCTGCCGTAAGATTCGGGCGGCATCGTTGGCAAGGTTCCTGCCGGAGTCGGTTCCGAACTTTGGCTAGGCGCAGGCGCAGCAGGCGAACATCCTGCCAGCAGCAGGAAAGCAAGGAGTAACCACAAAAATGCTGCTGATTGATTTCGTTTGAGCCTGAAAAAGCGGTGTAAATATTCCAATTTGTTTCTCCTTTCTCAACTTGTCGGTATTGTCATGCATGGTTTGTTCCCTTAGTTTTTTCTTTATGTTGCAGAAAAACGAGAATAGTTGGGGTCAGCAACCCCAAAAAGGGTCAGCAAAAGCCGGAGCAAGCAGCTGCTCCGGCTTTACTCGCTCATATTGCTTAATCTCTGTTCACTTGGCGGAAAGGCTGGTAATGACATTTTCACTCCAAACAGTGGAAGCATTCCTCTGTTATTTCTCTGATGTGGTTTGCGGCGGTGCCGTTGTTTGCAAATCATTCTGTATCTCTTTGAATTCGGGATCGGAGGCGAGTTCGCTGAACGCAGGGCTTTTCAGCTCGACCAGCATCCGGGAGGACAACCAGGGAGAGGACGAGATATACAGGGGGCCGAAATTCACTTGGTCCAAATGGCTGAGCGCCGGTGAGGAGGAGATCGGCTTGAGAAGCAGTTCCCTTGAATAAGCATCCATCAGTTTCATCGCCTGAAGCGTGGAATCCAAGTCCCGGGCTCCAGTCCCTGTTTTCGATCTGACTTCCTGCTTTAAGTGTTGGAAACGCCTGACGGCTGTATCCAGTCCATCATCCGAATCCATACGCTTTGCGTAAGCTTCTGCTCGCTTCAATATATCAATGGCATTTGAACGATCTCCATCCTTCAGATAGAGCCGTCCCAGTTTCATGGCCAACTGCCAAGCGGTGTAAAGGACCATTCCCCTGTAATCTGAACCGAACACGCGGTCAAAAAGATCGATACCAAGCATCAGAAGCTCCTGCTTCTCGTCCGAGCGGCAGTTCCACTTCTTCTCCTCAGAAACTAGCGGGGAGAGGATCGGCTTTCCATTTGCACTATCGTCCGTTAATGCGTCCAATCCCTGAAGGATTTCTATTGCCGCATCATGGATCACGCCCTGCGCGGCGAACACTCGGTCATTTCCCTCGAAGAAGTCCAGCAAGTCAGACTTTGATCTGAGATGATACACTTCATCCAGCTCTTCGGTCATTTCAAACAGCCTGTCTTTTTGACCCAGACGATACCATATCCTCATAAGAGACTTTTTCGTTTTCAGCTTTTTCCGGGGGTCATCGGCAACAGCGATCACCGCTTCCAGAAGAGCGGCAGCTCTGCGAAGAAAAGCATCACGCTTCTTTGCGTCACTTTCGCTCTCAGAAACCTGGACCAGCAGTTCAGCCAGGGCAAGCTTCAATTCCTGATTCCTGTTATCCCGGTCAACCGCTTCTTGAGTGAGAGAAATCGCCTTTTCGATCATACCGGAGGCCAATAAACTCTGGCACTTATCGAATAGCACACGCAGTTCTTCGGACGATAAGGGTCTTTCATTTCCAAGAAGCATATCAACTGAAACCCGGAATCGGGAGGCGAGTCTGGGAAGTAAGGTGATTTCCGGATAGTTGTCGCCCCGCTCCCACTTGCTGATCGCTTGGTTGGTCACATTCAGTTCATCAGCAAGGTCCGATTGCGTTAGCCCTGCTTCAATTCTCAGCTGACGCAGTATGGAACCAAACTCCATAGCATCACCTCCGACGGGAAATCAAGCAAAGGTTGAATAGC
>CADCPV010000262.1 GCA_902803345.1 uncultured Eubacteriales bacterium
CTGGAGACGCAGACAGCGGTTTCAATGCTGCCGTCGACCCACTTCATCGCCTTACTGGTCTCATTTGCAAGCACGCCGTAAGCCTTGGGATCCTTCTCCCAGGAAGCGACCTGCCAGGGACCGTCCATCTCGTTGCCGAGATACCAGACCTTGACGCCGTAGGGCTTTTCATGACCGTATTTTTTCCGAAGCTCGGACCAGTAGGTGCCACCTTCGTGATTCGTATACTCGACGTTGTAAATCGCGTCATTGATGTCGCCGGTGCCGAGGTTGATCGTGTACATCGGTTCGATGCCGACCTTTTCCGCCCACTGCAGGTACTCATCGTGACCGACATCATTCGGAATGTACTGATGCCAGGCGAGATCCAGGTGTTCTTTCCGCTGGTCTCTCGGACCGATGGAATCTTTCCAGTCCCAGCCGGAGACGAAGTTGCCGCCCGGGAGACGCACCGAAGGAACGTCGGTCTTTTTCAGCGCTTCGATCCAGTCGGTACGGAAGCCCTGTTCATCCGCTGTCGGATGTTTCGGGTTGTACATGTTGCCGTAGACGATGGACCCGATCGGCTCCATGAAGGCACCGTAGAGTCTTTTCGAAATTTCGCCGATCTTAAAATCGGGGTTGACGGATACTCTTGCTTTCTTTGCCATGATGTTTTCCTTTCCGTTTTATTTTTCGATATCAGCTGATATGGTCAATCAGGAAATGCTTGAAGGCGGAATCTTCATGCTCCGGGAATGCACCGCGCATGTCGAAGACCATACTTTCATCGGCTTTGTCTGTATAAGCGCCCCACGGAGGAAGCGGAAGGCCATCGGAGCCGAGGCCGTTCGGGTCGCCGGTCTTGATGAAGTTCACCCAGTAGTCCGCCATCTGACGCGCGAGATCGTAATGCCTGCCGGTAAAAGGCCGCCAGCACTTCTGGAGATTGTCGAAGAAGAACCAGAGGTCCACCGAGTGGAAGTTGCCCGGGTGATCCCAGCCCGGGATATCCTCGTCGAAGCGGTAGTAGTAGGAGGGAGCGGTCCGGCCGTTTTCAGATCCTTCGCGGAACATGTGCTTCAGCGCGCATTCGATGATGCTGACCGGGGCATAGCTTCCGTCCGCGCCGCGCGCCTGTGCTTCTGAAAATGCAAGGAACTGATCGGTGTCCTCCCCAAAGCAGTCCTTTGCTTTTTCGAGGAATTCTTCTCTGGAACCCGCGGTGATGCGTGCCTTGAATTCGTCGACCGTATTGCCTGCCATGACCGGGATATCCAGTCCCTTTCCGTCAGCGAAAAGACGGTAGGTGTCATCTGTATTGAAAATGCCGTCGACGCAGGGGCCGAGTGCCATCGCGCCTTTCCGGAATTTCTCGTAAGCATCGCGGAGCGTGACTGCATCGATCGCGCGTGCTTCCTGAAGCGTCTTTACGCCGAGGAATTCGAAGAAATCTTCACCGATCTTTTCAACGTCTTTTAAGAGCCGGCCGTTTCCTGCAAAGGGAGATTTGTAGGGATCGCGGAAGACGCCGCTGATCGGGGTTGCGCGCTTGATCAGGCCTTCGTTCTCCCGGCAGGTGATCTGGTACATGACCGATCCGCCGCCCGCAGACTGGCCGCCGATAGCAATTTCTTCCGGATCGCCGCCGAATGCCGCGATATTGCGCTTCACCCAACGCAGGCCTGCCTGCTGGTCGAGAAGACCGAAGTTTGTGGGATAATCCGGCTGTGCTTCCGTCAAAAGCGGGTGCGCGAGGAAGCCGAAGGCACCGACACGGTAGTTCACGGATACGACAACGATGCCGCGCTTTGCAAGTGCTTCGCCGTCAAATTCCATCTCCGCCGTGTAGCCGACCTGATAGCCGCCGCCGAAGAACCAGACAAGGACAGGCAGCTTTTCGTCGGGAGAAACCGCCGGTGTCCAGATATTCAGGTACAGGCAGTCCTCGCTCATCGGGATGTCGGAATTGACATGCCATTCTCTCGTGTAAATGTTTTCCTTGTTTCCGCCGGGGATTTCCTGCATGGAGATCGGCCCGAACTCGAAACAGCAGCGTTCGCCTTCCCAGTCTTTCGCGGGCTGCGGCTCACGCCATCTGAGATCTCCGACCGGCGGCGCCGCAAAGGGTACGCCCCGGTAAACCGTAATTCTGGCATTACCGCCCTGTATGCCGCGGACAACACCGTTTTCCGTTACTGCTTTTCTGATCATGATGCCTCCTCCTATCATGTAATCGTGGTGGTTTTCATTGAACAGGCGGTTCTGATGTTATTATAGATCAGAATCCGCCTTATGAAAACACAATTTTCGGTTAAAATTCTAAA
>CADCPV010000263.1 GCA_902803345.1 uncultured Eubacteriales bacterium
AGGCGATACTTGCGCTTTAGTTAAGTAGCGTCCCTGTAAATAAGTCTCTGCAGAACCCGAATATTTACCTGGTTTGTAAAATTTATGAAGAAAAATTGACTTGTTGACAAAACCTGCTTTTCTTCAGAACAAATGATGACGAATCTTTCTTGATTATTCTGAAAATCGGATTTAAATAGCGCACAATTTTAACGGTGGAAATTTGTAAAAGATGGCGAGATGCATATTTCTCCAATGACGAAAAGAACATTTGAAAGATATTTGAGAATTCGGGGATATGCTGAATGGATGGTGGATTTATCGTGAGATGACAGGGCAGTTATATTTGGCGACTTATAAGCTGGTATAACTGCTCTGCTATATAGTAATCCTGTGAAGGAGGGATGTTTTTATAACAGCTAAGACAGTAGTTTTCCCATAGATCAGATTTATCCGGTATATCATGATTTGATGATAATTTATTGATGAATGATAACAGATGTAGTATAGTTTAACACAGTGAAAATTGAAGGATAATTGTATCTTACATGATGTGTTTTTGCTGATAGTGCTGAACAGTTAGCTATATGATGACAAAGATTCAATGTATTCCGGGGGTAGGAATGTCTGCAAATTATGACAAATTATGGAAACTCTTGATTGACAGGAAACTCACAAAAACCGAAATGAGAATAAAAGCCGGGATATCCACTAATGTCCTGGCCAAGATGGGAAAAGGGGAAACGATTTCATTGGATTCACTTGGGAAAATAGCTATTGCTTTGCAATGCGGATTGGATGATATCGTTGATATTGTTCCGGACAAATCATCTTCATAATACTCTTATCCCATAAGTATTCCATCTACGTATGCGATAACGAACCAATGTATAATCGGGAGATTTGAAATGAAAGCACCTAACCATCATCTCTTGAAGAACCTCCACAGCCTGATCCGGAATTCTGCGCTTACATATATGAATGAATTTATATGGCAGGATGTTGAACTCACGGAGGAATTCAAATCCGCCTATGCAGGTTACCTTAAAAGAAACCGTTATGATGTTGAGTTTCTGGGAGCTACCGCCGTTATTACATCCCCTTATGCAAAATACATATATGTTCCCAATCAGTGGTTTGTCATAGCATCTTATGTGGTCGATGTATGTGAGGAACTTCAGCGATATAAAGAGTACTTTAAAAGAGTATCTGAGAAATTGAACAAGAGACCGGATTCGTATGCGAAGTATCTTCGGGATAGTGCCACGGCTGCAGATAGAGGAGCCTTTATCAATTGTGCCCGAATGATGTTTGTTCCACTATGCAATGACAATAGCGTTGCAGATGAAGCTGCGTCAAGATTATGGAGATTCGCAAGCGACTATTCATGGTGGTCAGGACAGAAGACAATCGACCGGGGAGATTTCTATGTGTCTGTTATGCTGAACACATTAAATCTTGTAAATGTGAGTCAGGGATATGTGGCGGACATTGTCAACGCATATGTCAGCGATAACACACTTAGAAAACTGGTCACGAGTATTGACAAGTTCACCACCAATATGACAGATGCAGACAGCAGTCCGGACAAATCATATATCATTCCTGATGAAGAAATAAGAAACAAAGATATGTTACAGGAAAAGCAGGGGGAGTACAGCGCTATTCCTAAACCGGAAAGAGCCAGAATCAAAATCAGCGGTTCAAATACTCTTAAGGAGATCAAATATAAAGGGTAAAAAATGCAGTATAAATGGATTGTTTGTAATCATCATATAGCCCTGGATGGTGGAACGGAGATTCTTCATCCCAGTGCCGATGAGATATACGAGTTTGTGGCTGGTGAAAATCCGGATATTAGTGCGGAAAACCCGGTAACAGCGATGAATTCACTACATTTCTCCAGAATCGGTGCACCGGTAAAATGTGAAGTAAATTCAAAGGATGATGGCACACTCATCCTTGATCTCTATACTGTTAGAAAACATCAAAAAGTCCCTGTTGATATGATAGAAGGGACGATCGTAGATCATTGCGTATTTGATGGAGAATGGTTTTACGTAAACGGGGATCTTGAAGCGCTTGAGAAGCTGTTCGAGAATGCAGGTATTTCCGGAACAGGAAGAATAAATACTGGGCAGTATATTCAGCTGATGAAGCAGGAATATTTTGCTGAACATAAGGAAATCATAAACCATGTGGATCCGGAAGTATTTTCAAGACTTATGATTCCGGAAGGAAGACCCCCGGCCGGATTAAAAGCTGATTTATATGAATATCAGAAAACAGGTTTTCTGTGGATGAAAAACATGCTTGAAACAGGCTGTGGATGCATTCTTGGCGATGAGATGGGGCTTGGAAAAACACTGCAGATCATCACATTGTTTCAGGATATGAAAATAAATCACAAAATGCCTGTTCTTGTTGTGGCTCCGGTTTCTCTTCTTGAAAACTGGAAAAGAGAGGTGGAAAAATTTGCTCCTGCCATGGATATCTATGTTCATCACGGAGCAAAAAGAACCGGGATGGCAGATTATCTGCGTGTCCATGATATTGTGGTTATTTCCTATAACACAGCTGTCAGCGATCTGTCGATGTTAAAGAGGATAAACTGGCAGTGTGTGGTCCTGGATGAGGCCCAGAATATCAAGAATCCGGGCAGTCAGCGCGCACGATCAGTAAAAGCTATTACAAGAAAGGCGGGAATTGCTGTTACAGGTACTCCTTTTGAGAACCATGTTACAGATATATGGTCACTGGTTGATTTTTCCATTCCCGGTCTGCTGGGAAGTCTCAGTGTATTTAATCAGAATATTACGGATGACGTGATGGGCGCAGAGAAACTGGAGCCGCTTCTTTCACCTGTGATGATCCGCAGACTGGTGAAAGATGTTGCCGGCGATCTTCCGGATAAAATTGTTGTCTCACAGCCTATCTTAATGTCTGAAACAGAGCTGAATGAGTATGAAAGATATCGAATTGAAGCCAAAGGAGCTGCCGAGGGGGGAGCTGCTGTAACACTGGGGCTTCTTCAGAAGCTAAGGATGTATTGTACACACCGGCAGCTTTGTGAAGATATAGAATATAGTGATCCGGCAGTCAGTTCAGTCAAGTATCAGAGATTATGTGAGCTTATTGAGGAGATCATCAGCAGGGACGAAAAAGTCATAATTTTCACATCCTACAAAAAGATGTTTGAAATATTCCTGAGAGATATTCCTTCAAGGTTCGGGCTGAGTATAGACTTTATTAACGGAGAAACACCTGTCGAGGTGAGGCAGAAAATAGTTGATCGGTTTAATGAGTATCACGGATCTGCTGTGTTGGTTCTGAATCCAAGAGCAGCAGGAACCGGTCTGAACATAACGGGAGCAAACCATGTAATACACTACAATCTTGAGTGGAATCCCGCTCTGGAGGATCAGTCCTCTGCGAGAGCTTATAGACGCGGACAAAAGAAGACTGTGTTTATATACCGGTTGTTTTATGCCGGAACAGTGGAAGAAGTTGTCAATGACAGAATAGAAAGAAAACGGGAGATGGCAGCAACAGCTGTTGTAGGAACAGATGGCTCGGATGAGAAAAATGATATCCTGAGAGCACTGGAGATGGCGCCGGAATTACTGAAAGGATGACTGTACGATGATAAGAACGAAAAAACCGACTGATAACAACAATGATTTTCTCCTTCCGCCGGATCCGGAAAGAGTCATGGAGGGATTACGTGATACCGGATACAATTTCAATACTGCCCTTGCTGATATAATAGATAATTCTATTGCTGCTGACGCAACGAAAATAGATATAACAATTGATTTGAACCCCAGAGGAGAATTGACTGTTTATATAGCAGATAACGGGACAGGAATGGATGAGGAAGGGCTGAAAAACGCAATGCGTTACGGATCCAGAAGGCGAGACGATCCAAGCAGCCTCGGGAAATTCGGTCTTGGATTAAAAACCGGATCTACAGCATTCTGCAGATGTCTTTCAGTTGTATCAAGAGGTTCTGGGGACAGTACAGTCAGAAAAGTTCAATGGGATCTGGACTATATTGCACAGACCAACGAATGGAAACTAAGACAGCCTTTTGTATCAGAGGACGAGAAAGAGATACTTGATGCGACTGCAGACGGAGGAACAGGTACACTTGTCATCTGGGAAAAAATAGACAGGCTGCTCAAGAGATATAAGAACAAGGGAAGTCAGAAAAGCGCATTAAAGCGTACTATTGACAGCCTCCAGTTTCACATCGCCATGGTTTATCAGCGCTTTCTTGACTTAAGTGACGAAAGGGCGAGAAACATTGAGATTACCCTTAACGGTACCCGCGTGGAATCATGGGATCCGTTTTGTATTTCTGAAGAGGATACATGTAACCTGGCAGATGAAATTGTAGACGTTGAAATGCCGGACGGAAAAGAATCAACTTTTACAATCAGGGCTTATATGCTTCCGCGGAGAGAGAATTTTTCAACTGCCAGAGCGAGAGATAATGCCCGAATCAGTAATGATATGCAGGGGTTCTACATCTACAGAGAAAACCGCTTGATCCATTACAGCGACTGGATGGGAATGTTTATCCGTGAGCCCCATTTCTCGCTTTTGAGAGTTGAATTTTCTTTCGATCACACGCTGGATGATGTTTTCAATGTGGATATTAAGAAATCCCGAATCCTACTGAATGAGGAAATATTCGGATACATAAAGGACCAGATTATGCCTGCTCCCCGACGTGCAGCAGAGGAACGTTATAGAAAAGGAACGACAAAAAATGTGGTTCAGAAGGCGCGTGACGCACATGAAGCATCTAATAAGAATATAGAAGAAAAAGCAGGGGCTGTGGAGGAATCCAGAGTTACAGTTACCGGAGATAACGAAGTCCGCCTTGAGAACCGTAATGGTGTTTTTAAACATAAGATCACAATACGTTCTGCCGGAAATGCAGGGCAGATAAGGGTGATTCCGGTACAGACACTTGATGACGGACAGTTATGGAATCCCTGCATTGTCGATGGAGGAAAACATGCAGTCGAGCTGAATCAAGGTCATCCGTACTATCAGAAAGTATATTTTCCTGTACTTGGACAAAATGTAATGATTACCGGCATGGATGCACTTTTATGGGCTCTTGCGGAAGCGGAACTGTCAACATTCAACGCAGAAACTAAAGAACAGTTTGAAGACATGCGGATCCAGGTGTCCAGGTATTTGAAAAAACTGGTTGCCGACTTACCGGATCCTGAACCTGAGGATTAACAGGTGTTTGAACTATGACTAACAATGCATCGTTAAGAGTAAAGAGAAACCTTGAAGAATTATATGATATACCGTTTGAAGTAGATGCAGAGATGGCCTTCGGAGATTACCGGTTTGTTGTCAAGCCTGAAAATTCTGCAAGAGAGCTGTTTGAAATAATTGTTAGTTTCAGGAATCATTTACGTCTTGTGATCGAAGTTTATCCTGAGAAATATGCAGCATTTTCGATCAATGATATGTCAAAGGCGTCATTGGAGAAAAAGAGAATCTTCTCTCAGTATGCAGAACAGATAAAGAATAAAAGAGCAAGGATGGAGTTCTTTATTAATGATATCCCTTGCGACCCTGCAAATCCGGAAAAATGGCCGTCGACATGGAGCAGATATAGAATGAGGATTTCACGCAGTCCTATTGCACCTGAGGACACAGAGGCGGATGAGATAGAAATTGCTGTATCATGGACTTCAATTATTGCAGGGATGTTCCTTTCTCTACTGGATGTTAAACTTCTGGATGAAGCAGAGTATGGTGAAGGCGGAGTTAAGAGAGTAGAGGTCAACAGATATGAAAGGAATCCCGTCAATAGAGAACTCTGTCTTGAGGTTAATGGTTACGTCTGCAAGATATGCGGCTTTGATTTTGAAAAAACATATGGAGAGATAGGGCATCATTTTATCCATGTTCATCATATCATTCCTGTCTCCAGTTATGATGACGAATACTTGATTAATCCTGTAAAAGATATGATTCCGGTGTGTCCCAATTGTCACGCCATGTTACATCGGAAAAATCCGCCACTATTTCCGGATGAACTGAGAAAAGAATTGATTCAAAACGAACAAAGCTGAATCTGTACTGAATTGTCGCGCTATATAAGGAGGCGTTGGTGAACACTTCAGAAATAATAATCAACAAAAGAAATCAACTAGGGATATCGATTAAAGAGTTATCAGACGCCTTAGGTCTGGGAGAAAACGGAGAAAATCTTATCAGAACCTGGGAAAAAGGAGAATCCAGTCCGGATTCTGAAATGATAAGCAGAATATCTTCTTTTGGAGAGAACGCATTATACAGGGAAATTCCTGATAATCCCGAGTTCAGATTTATTGATCTGTTTGCAGGAATCGGAGGAATAAGGATCCCGTTTCAGGAACTCGGCGGACAGTGTGTTTTCTCCTCTGAATGGGACAAATTCTCTCAGAAAACATATTTTGCGAATTTTGGAGAGATTCCTGCAGGAGACATTACAAAAATAGATGCTGCTGATATTCCGGATTTCGATATCCTGCTTGGGGGATTTCCCTGTCAGCCTTTCTCTCAGGCTGGTTTGCATAAAGGGTTTGAGGATACCAGAGGAACACTGTTTTTTGAAATAGAGAGAATACTTAATGAAAAACGTCCCAAAGCGTTTCTCCTTGAAAATGTAAAGCAATTGAAGGGACATGACAGAGGAAGAACTTTCAGGGTGATTATGCAGCACCTTGATGATTTGAACTATCGCGCAGAAGCAAGGATTTTAAAAGCTGCTGATTTCGGGGTTCCACAGATAAGAGAAAGAATTTACATTGTTGGATTTGACAGAAATCACTACGATATTCCTGATGATTACAGGTTCCCTTTTCCAGAGGCTACCGGAATTAAAACGAGGGTGGGTGATATTCTTGAAAAAAAGGTTGATGACAAATATACGATCAGTGATCGCTTATGGGAAGGACATAAACGGAGAAAGATAGAAAACAGGCAAAAAGGAAAAGGATTTGGATTTTCTCTATTCAACGAAGAATCTCCGTATACCAGTACAATCAGTGCAAGATACTATAAGGACGGGTCGGAGATCCTTATAGAGCAGGAAGGGAAAAATCCAAGGAAACTCACTCCGAGAGAATGTGCACGCTTACAGGGATTTCCGGAAGAGTTTGTTATTCCGGTATCCGATGCACAGGCATATAAAC
>CADCPV010000264.1 GCA_902803345.1 uncultured Eubacteriales bacterium
CGGCTTCAGCGCTGCGCACTGCATTGCCACGTTCTGGCCCATCTCACGGATTTCGTCGTTGATCACGTCGGTTTCGACCTTGATCAGTACGCCGATCTTGCCGCCGGCGTGAATGTAGGAAGAAATGAAGCCTTCCTCCACTTCCATACGCTGGAAGCGGCGGATGTGCATGTTCTCGCCGATCAGGGAGATCATCGAGGACAGCTTCTCCTGTACGGTCATCGAGGGATCCAGTGCCCAGGGCTCCTGAAGGAAAGCGTCAACATCCGCAACATCACTTCCGAGGATCTGGTCCGCGATCTCGGCCACATAGTTCTGGAAGGTATCGTTCTTCGCAACAAAGTCGGACTCTGCATTGACTTCAACGGTCACAGCCTTCTTGCCGTCAGCGGAAACCGCATTCTTGACAATGCCTTCAGCCGCAATACGGCCGGCCTTTTTCGCAGCGCCTGCAAGGCCTTTTTCACGCAGATAGTCAATTGCCTTGTCCATGTCGCCGTCGCAGGCTACAAGCGCCTTCTTGCAGTCAAGCATACCGGCGCCGGTGGTTTCACGAAGTTCTTTTACCATTGCAGCAGTAACATTCATATTCAAAATCCTCCGTATCTAAATTGTGCTTTACTCTTCGTCTTCGACAGGAGCTTCCGGAGCTTCCTCTTCCTGAGGCTCGGCCGCGGGAGTCACTTCGTTCGCTTCGCCCTGATGCGCTTCGACGACAGCATTTGCCATGGTGTCGACGATCAGCTTCACGGCGCGGATCGCGTCGTCGTTGCCGGGGATGACGTAGTCGAGTTCTTCCGGATCACAGTTCGTGTCGCACATGCCGATCAGCGTAATGCCGAGGGTGTGGGCTTCCTGCACGCAGATGCGCTCTTTCTTGGGATCGATGATGAAAATCGCATCCGGGATCTTGCGCATATTCTTGATGCCGCCGATGTTGCGCTCCAGCTTGTCCCATTCCTTCTGGATCTGGGCAACTTCCTTCTTGGGAAGTACATCGAAGGTTCCGTCTTCGGACATCTTCTCGATCTGGCGAAGACGCGCGATACGGGACTGGATGGTCTTGAAGTTTGTCAGCATGCCGCCGAGCCAGCGCTGATTGACATAGAACATGCCGGACTTTTCAGCCGCTTCGCGGATCGCATCCTGTGCCTGCTTCTTGGTGCCGACGAACAGAATCGTGCCGCCCTGTGCAGCGATATCGGCAACAGCCTTGTAGGCCGTGTCAACCATACCGACGGTCTTCTGCAGATCGATGATATGGATGCCGTTGCGCTCGGTGTAGATGTACGGAGCCATCTTGGGGTTCCAGCGCCGGGTCTGATGTCCGAAATGAACACCCGCTTCCAGCAGCTGCTTCATGGAAATAACACTCATTTCTTTTTCTCCTTTTCGGTTTTTTCTTCTGCGTCCGTCAAATGCCTGATCGGGAAACCCGGAAATTCGTATCCGGGCACCGCCCGCGCATCGGGACGCATGCTTTTTCAAAGCAACTTTAACAATATACCACACGAGATCCGAAAATGCAAGGGATTTCTTGGAAAAATCAGGGTTTTTCGGCGAAAAAACTGCTGAAAAAGTACTATTTGATCTTCCGGATCAGCGTCTTGTAATAATCCACCGCCATCGGCAGGCTGTACGTGTCCAGATTTTCGTTCAGCCCGTGCATGCCCTTCATCTGCTCCGGCCCATAGAGAACCGGTGAGAAGCGCACGCAGGCATTGCAGATCCGCTGATAATGCCGCGCATCCGTACCGCCGGTCATGACGTAAGGAATCAAAGGAAGCCCGGGGAATACTTCGCCGATGACTTCCCGGACAAGGCCGAATGCCTCACTTTTCGTATCGACCGGTTCACAGGCCGGATAGGCATCGATCTTTTCCACTTCGAGGCCGTATTTGTCAGCAAGCTTTTTAATTGCCTCATTGCTCTCATCCATGTTCTGGTGCGGAATATAACGAAGGTTCAGGGTCACGGAAGCTTCCTGCGGCAGCACGTTGCAGCCATCGGAGCCGCTCTGCATGGTCGGCGCGACCGTGGTCCGAAGAAGCGCTGCAGCCTGCGGGGATATCACAGGCATGAGAACTGTAAGAAGCGGCTTGAACAGCCAGAGATTTCCGAAGAGAAGCCGCATCCAGAAAGGCCCGTACGGCGCCATTTCCGAGAACATCCGCTGCGCCTGCGGGTTCATCCGAAGTTTCATCGGGCTGTGCTTCGAGAGGTCCGCAACAAACTTCGACAGAAGCACAATCGGCGAGTTTTTGGGCGGGAAGCTCGAATGTCCGCCTTTTGAGCGGGCGATGATCCGAAGGTTCCCCTGCCCTTTCTCCAAGACGCCGACCATGGCAAAATTGCCCTTCAGCCCCGCCATCGGTTCCGTTACGGCTGAACCGCCTTCATCGTTCACAAGATAGGGCTTTACACCGCGCTTTTCTAATTCCGCTACCGTCTTCGGACAGCCTTCGCCGCCGACCTCCTCGGTGCTGGAGGAAGAAAGGTAGACATCCTGTTCGGGGACGAAACCTTCCTGAAGAAGTTCTTCCGCGGCCTGCAGGAAGGCCATGACTGAGCATTTCGTATCGGCGGAACCGCGGCCCCAGACTTTCCCGTCTGCGATATCTCCAGAGAAAGGCTCATGCTCCCAGATTCCTTCTGCCGGGACAACATCCTGATGACCCATCAGGACAATCGGCCGGTCGGAATGCTTCCCCGGGAAACGGTACAGCAGGCTCCCGTCGATCTCTGTTTTCTCCAGTTTTTCATGGACAAGCGGAAAAAGCTTTTCCAGAACCTTGTGGAAACCGAGGAATTTCTCCCGCTGGATTTCGCCCTTCCGGGAAACGGTTTCATACCGGATCATTTCCGAAAGCTTTTCCGCGTATTCCTGCTCTCTTTCGGGATCTCTTTTCGGAACCCACTCAGAAGTCTTTTTCGGACTCAGAAGCGTCCGGATGACTGCCGCAAGGATCAGCAGGATTATCAGCCCGAGAATACCGAGTACAATGTACAGTGCGATCATGTTTCCGCTCCTTTCTGCCCTTTTCTGAAGCTCAGATACGCTAAGACAATCGCAAGCGCACCGCTCGGGATGACCATCATGCTGGTTGATCCGATCAGGGACGGCACAAAGACAAACAGGAGCGTCATGGCAGCAAGCACGATCAGGGATACCTTCATGTCCTGGCGGTAGTATTTGCAGGCCATTGCGCCGAAAAGCGCCGGAACGACGTTCTCAAAAGCGGGCTGAAGGACCGGGGACTGCAGGACCGGCTGCAGCGGGATCATCAGCATGACGCCGACAGCAAGTACAGCGATGGTGACCAGAGAGGAAGTCGCAATCGAAAGGGTTGAAATGATCTCATTTTCCGGAGTTCCGCTCTTCACGCCGACGATGTCCCGGGCATTGATCGCGCAGGGGATCTTCATGTTGATCAGGTTTCCGGTGATAAACGCGAGGTAGGATCCGCCCGCGCCGAGCATCGGAACGTAAATCAGGTACTCCGCGATGCAGCTCACGAGGTAGACAAGACCGACCCCGATAAAAGCTTTCAGCGCTGCCGGAAGATTCGGAACAGCTTTCAGAAACAGCCCGATCAGATACGGTGCGGCAAGAAGCAGCAAAAGGACCAGTGCGGTCATCAGGCGTCCGAGTCGGTGGGTTGTGTTCAGGTACTTTTCGTAGGTTTCGCTGTTTTTCATGATTTCCCTGTTTTCCCGAATTTCTTTCTTTTCCATGGTCCGCCTCCTTATCCCAATTTCCCGAGGAATATCGCAGCCGTCATCGCGATCAGCATAGAACCTGCGACGGAAAAGCTGTCAATCCAGTCCGCATGGAAAGCTTTTTTGATCCGTAAAAATACTGCCATCGCAAGCGCAGAAACGAGTGCCGTCGCGAGAGGAAGCCAGCTTCCGGTAAAGGTGAAGCGGCCGTTTTCCGAGACAATGGTTCCGATATAGCTTGCAATATAGGCAGATACAAGACCGATGAACATGGCTGTCATGGCAGTATCGCCGAAACCTTTGAGGTTCAGCTTCTTTTTCTTCTCTTCTTTCGGCTTATCGGTCTTCTTCTCCGATCCGCCGCGGAGCTTATTGCAGTAGCTTTTCCCGTGAATGATCACGAGCACCATGCCCCACATGATGCAGAAACTCATGAGAAGCGCGATTGTGACAAAAGCCTCCGGCGTCATGTTTGCAATCGACAGTCCGCCGATTCCGACGGATTCCGAAGCCGCTTCCGCGACCTGCGTTTCATAATGCAGCGCCCCGATCACAGAAAGCCGAAGCCAGGGCCAAGGCGTTCCGAGACTTCCGGAAAGCGCGATGACGCCCAAGAGGATGCCAACGCTCGGAAGAACGGCGAAGGTTGCGCTTGCAGTGATGACACGCTTCATTTTGCCGGTGTCGATCCCGAGTGCCTTCCCCATGCGGTAAGCCCGGACTGCAAATATGAGGCAGATTACGGCGACAAACAGGATGATTCCGCCGCAGATCAGGTACAGTACCGGACTGTTCAATTTGGACAGCAGTTCCATAAGGGTCCTCCTTTGTCTGTCAGGTATATAAGATTACCTGTTTTTTATAACATAAAAGCCCCGCAAAATCAAACCCCGTCGGGCGATTTTGCGGGAAAATCTCAGGTTTTTATTTGACAGAATGCCTTTCTTTGGCTATGATGGAAATATCAGACCGAAGGAGCGTTTTGAGTATGAAAATTTATATTCCCGAAGACCGTTACCAGGAAACCTATGACAGTGCGGTTGTGCCTTATCTTGCGGCGCACAAGACAGCGGATGATTTCTTTGAAAGCTTTGACCAGGCGAAGATCCATTATGCCGTGTTTGGCGCCGACAATCCGAA